>CAMLHI010000108.1 GCA_946479705.1 uncultured Oxalobacteraceae bacterium | reverse complement strand
TGGTCCTACGAAGGCGAGACCGGCCCGGCCAACTGGGGCAAGATCAATAGCGCCTGGGGCAAGTGCGGCACCGGCAACCGCCAGTCGCCCATCGATATCCGCGACGGCATGAAGGTCGAGCTGGAACAGATCGTGTTCGACTACAAGCCCTCGTCGTTCGCGGTGACCGACAATGGCCACACGATCCAGGTCGATGTCGCCGGCGGCAATATGATGTCGATTGGCGGGCGCCAATACGAGCTGATGCAGTTCCATTTCCATCGCCCGTCGGAAGAGCGCATCAACGGCAAGAGTTTCGAGATGGTGGTGCACATGGTGCACAAGGATCCGGAAGGCAAGCTGGCGGTGATCGCCGTGCTGCTCGAACGCGGCAAGGCGCAGACCACCATCCAGACCGTGTGGAACAACCTGCCGCTGGAAAAATCCGATACCGTCACGCCGTCGATCGTGCTGGACGTGAACGACCTGCTGCCCGAAAAGCGCGACTACTTCACCTACATGGGTTCGCTGACCACGCCGCCCTGCACCGAGGGTGTGCTGTGGATGGTGATGAAGCAGCCGGTGCAGGCCGCACCGGCGCAGATGGCGCTGTTCAGCCGCCTGTATCCGCTCAATTCCCGCCCGGTCCAGGCTTCCGCCGGCCGCGTCATCAAGGAATCGAACTAGGTTTCCAGCGTGATGACGTGCTCGCCGTGCCAGGCCGTGCCGGGGGCGATCTCGTAGGGTTCGATCAGCGCCGCTTCCACGCACACGAAGCGGCGGTATTCCTGGTCTTCCATGTCCGACAGGGCTGCCGCATCGGCCGCGCCCGGATTCCACACTACCGCATCGCGAAAGCCGCTTTGCTCCAGGCGCAGGCGGCTGCCCGGCGCGCTGATGGTGATGGGGCCGTCGATATTGCTGAAAATCTGGTCGATCTTGTCTTCCAGGCGCAGCTCGCCTTCCTGCACCCCGCCGATCCGTACCTTGCTCAATTCCTCCACCAGGAAATAGCTGTGCAGTGCGCTGGCGAACTCGAAACTGTCGCTGGCGTTGTTGTGCACGTCCAGTCCGATGCGCAGCTCCGGACCGCGCACGGTCACGCGCAGGGTCAGCACGAAGTCGTGCGGCCAGGAGCGCGCCAGCACCGGCGGCAGGTCGGCGCGGGTGAGCGTGAAACGGGCGAAGGCGGCGCCTTCGGTCAGGCCGCTGTGGGTCATGCGCCAGTTGCTGATGCGGGCGAAACCGTGGCGCATGCCGCGGCCGCGCTCGGCGAATTGGGGAAAGATGACCGGAACGCCGCCGCGGATGGCGCGGCTGCCGTCCAGCGCCGAACGGGCGCTGCAGAACAGGCGTTCGGCGCCGTCCGCCTTCCACGCTACCAGCTGGGCGCCGTACAGCGTGACGATGGCTTCGGCGCCATCCGGGGCGGTGATCTGGACAGCCGGGAGCGAGCCAAAGTCGACCATCGCGATTGCGGTCATGCGAATTTCCTTCTTGTTTGTCTTGGTGTCAGCTGAGCCGGCCCTTGGCCAGCGGCGGATTGCGGGCGAAATAGCGTTTGATGCCCTTGGTGATGGCATCGGCAATCTGGTCCTGGTAGCCATTATCGCGCAGGCGGGCTTCTTCTTCAGGGTTCGAAATAAATGCCGTTTCGATCAGGATCGATGGAATGTCGGGCGCCTTGAGCACGGCAAAACCGGCCTGTTCGACCGCACCCTTGTGCAGGCGCGCGATGCCGCCGATTTCGCCCAGCACGGCTTTGCCCAGCTTCATGCTGTCGTTGATCTGCGCCGTCGTCGACAAGTCCAGCAGCACGCTGGCGAGCTGCCGGTCCTGCTGCTTGATGTTCACGCCGCCGATCGAGTCGGCCAGGTTTTCCTTGTTGGCCAGCCAGCGCGCGGCCGTGGACGTGGCGCCTTTTTCGGACAGCACGAACACCGAGGAACCGCGCGCGCTCGGCTCGACAAAGGCGTCCGCATGCAGCGACACGAACAGGTCGGCATCGACCTTGCGCGCCTTTTCCACGCGGGTGCCGAGCGGTACGAAAAAGTCGCCGTCGCGCGTGAGCATGACGCGGAAATTCGGTAATTCTTCCAGCTTGAACTTGAGCCGCTTGGCAATCTGCAGCACCAGATCCTTTTCACGGCTGCCTGCCGCGCCGATGGCGCCCGGGTCTTCACCGCCATGGCCGGGATCGAGCGCGATGGTGATCATGCGCACCACCTTGCCCAGCTTGGGTTCTGTGTGAGGTTCGACCCGTACCGGTGGTTTTGGTTCCGCGCCGGGGGCGACTTTCGCGATGGCCGGCGGCTCTTCCGGCTTGGGCGCGGGAGCGTGCGGTGCCGGCACGCCGTCCGGCGCATCCTGCGGCGACCATTCGCCCTTTTCGATCATGGCGGCAATCGGGTCGATCGGGGCCACCGGATACAGGTCGAAGATCAGGCGGTGCTTGTAGTTGCCGACCGGCGCCAGGGTGAACAGCTGCGGCTTGACCTCTTCCTTCAGGTCGAACACCAGGCGCACCACGCCGGGACGGTTCTGGGCCACGCGCACTTGCTTGATGTAGGGATCGCCGGACTGGATTTTTGCCACCAGACTTTTCAGCGTGGCACTCAGTTCCAGGCCTTCGATGTCCACCACCAGACGGTGCGGATCGGTGACCATGAAGTGGTTGACCTTCAGGTCGCTATCGTTTTCCAGGGTGACGCGGGTGTACTCCTCGGCCGGCCAGACACGCACGGCCAGGATTTGCGCGGCGCGCGCCGGCAGCAGCGGTATCACCGACAGCAGCAAGGTGCCGCCGGCTTTGAGCATGGTACGCCGGCTGACAGCGCCGGACTTCACGGTTTCGGTACGAATGCGAGACGGTCGAGGCATAACAGACCCAGGTCGGACAACGCTTGCAATTCTACATCACGCCCGCTGCCGGCGACGTGCAGGACCACATTCAGGTCGGGCGGCGGCAACACCGGATCGGCCTTTTCGGGCCATTCGACGATGCAGATGTTGTCGCCGTTGAAATCTTCGCGGAAGCCCGCGTCGAGGAACTCTTCCGGGCTGGACATGCGGTACAGGTCGAAGTGGATCACGTTGACGGGACGCCCGGCGAGCATGATGCGGTAGGGTTCGGCCAGGGTGTAGGTCGGGCTCTTGACCTTGCCGGCGTGGCCGGCCGCCTGCAGCAGGGCGCGCGTGAGCGCGGTCTTGCCGGCGCCGAGGTCGCCATGCAAATGGATGGCCAGGCCGGGCACGAGCACGCGCGCCAGCGCGGCGCCCAAGGCGGCGGTGGCTTCGTCATCGGGGAGGTGGGCTTTGAAAGACGGCATCGAATAGAATGTGGGGTTAAGTCTTTATTGTAGCTGCCCGCATGCCTTCCATCGATTCCACCGAGCTGCACGAACTCGCGCGCGCGATCAAGGCGTGGGGGCAGCAATTGGGCTTTGCCGAGGTGCGCATCGGCGATGCCGACCTGCGTCATGCGGAAGCCGGTTTGCAGGCTTGGCTGGACGCCGGCCATCACGGCGAGATGGATTATATGGCAACGCACGGCATGAAGCGCGCCCGCCCTGCCGAGCTGGTGCCGGGCACGGTGCGCGTGATCAGCGCGCGCATGGATTATCTGCCGCAGGCCACCGGCGAGGCGTGGCGCGAGCGGGAACGCGCGCGCCTGCTCGAGCCCGGCGCGGCGGTGGTGTCGATGTATGCGCGTGGCCGCGATTATCACAAGGTGCTGCGCAACCGCCTGCAGCAGCTGGCCGAGCGCATCCGCGAACGCACCGGCGAACTGGGTTTTCGCGTCTTTACGGATTCGGCGCCGGTGATGGAATTGCCGCTGGCCGAACAGGCCGGGCTCGGCTGGCGCGGCAAGCATACCTTGCTGCTCAACCGCGAGGCTGGTTCGATGTTCTTCATCGGCGAGATTTTGGTCGATCTGCCGCTTCCGGTCGATGAGCCGGTTGCGGCCCATTGCGGCCAGTGCCAGGCCTGCATCGACGTGTGTCCAACCCAGGCGATCCTGGGTCCAGGCAAGCTCGATGCGCGGCGCTGCATTTCCTACCTGACCATCGAGCTCAAGGGCAGTATTCCATTGGAGCTGCGTTCATCGATCGGCAACCGGGTGTACGGCTGCGACGATTGCCAGACCGTGTGTCCATGGAACAAGTTTGCCCAGCGCGCCGTGCTGCCGGACTTCGACGAGCGCCATGGCCTGGGCGAGGCCGACCTGGTCGGCCTGTTCGGCTGGACCGAGGACGAATTCAACCGGCGCATGGAAGGCAGCGCGATCCGCCGCATCGGGCACGAACGCTGGCTGCGCAATATCGCGGTTGGGCTGGGCAATGCGGCGGCGGGCCTGCGCGGCGACGCGGCCATCGTGGCGGCACTGCTGGCGCGCCTGGACCATCCGTCCGCGCTGGTGCGCGAGCATGTGCAATGGGCGCTGGAACGCCACGGCCGCTCAGTCGATGCGCTTGAGCCTTAGGGCCGACCAGTCGCTGTCGAGCGACATGATGGCCACCGTGGTCGCGCCCTGTTCCTTGGCATAGCTGGCGATGCTGTCGCGCGTGAGGTCGGTGGCCTTGGGCGCGGACTGCTTGAGGAAGGCGATCCACAGCGACCCTTTGTCGCCGAGGCGGCGCAAGGCGTGCGGGAAGTATTTCTCCAGCTCGTTCTGATTGTGCGCGAACATCAGCACCACGTCGGCCTGCTCGCCGCCGGCATCGAGCAGCGCCTGGGGCATTTGCGCGCTCACGCCGGGATGGGCTTCGCCGTTGAAAATCGCCATCGACTTGGCGTTCTTGAGGTACATCCGGTCGGCAATGGTCTTGTCACTCATCTTCCAGCCCTCGTGGATTTGGCCTGGAAATTATGCCGTCTTCCGCAGGGGCAGGCGCGCACCGTTCCGTTCAGTATCTTTTGATCACTTGAGCAAGCCGGCCAGCTCGACCGCAGTTTTCACGTGCATCTTGTCGAACACATGCGAGCGGTGCACTTCCACCGTGCGCATGCTGATGCCCAGTTCGTCGGCGATGACCTTGTTCAGCTTGCCGGCCAGGATCAGGTCGAGCACTTCGCGTTCGCGCGCCGACAGGGTGGCCAGGCGCGCCAGCACGGCCGCGCCGGCGCCGGCCCGGCGCGAGCCGGCTAGGGCTTCCTCCACCCGGTCCATCAATTGGTTGTCGTTGAAGGGCTTTTCGAAAAAGTCGAAGGCGCCGCGCTTGAGGGTATCGACCGCCATCGGCACGTCGCCGTGGCCGGTGAGGAAGATCACCGGCAAGCGGGCCGTGAGGCCGCGTGCGCTCAACTGGTCGAACACCGCCACGCCATTGAGGTCGGGCATGCGCACGTCGAGCAGCACGCAGTCGCCGTCGGCATCGAAGCTGGCCCCGGCCTGGTCGAGGAAGGCGCGCGCGGTGGCATGGCTGCAGGCGGCGATGCCGCGCGAACGGGCCAGCCAGGACAGCGAATCGCGGATGGCGTCTTCATCGTCGACGATGTGCAGCATGGGCGGGTCTCCTCGGGTTGTTGTTTTAGGTGTGGGCCGGCAAGGTAAATGAGAATATCGTACCGCCATTCGGGTTGGCGCGGTGGGTTAGCGTGCCGCCGTGGAACTCGATGGCGGTGCGGCAGATCGACAGGCCCATGCCCATGCCTTCGGCCTTGGTCGAAAAGAAGGGTGAAAACAGGCGCTCGGCCACGTCCGCGGCGATGCCGTGGCCCTGGTCGATCACCGCCACCGTTACCTGGCCGTCCTGCTCGACCGCTTCGATGCGCAGCACGCGCCGCTCGGGGTCGATGTCCTGCATGGCTTCGATGGCGTTGCGGGTCAGGTTCAGCAGCACCTGTTCGAGCAGCATGCGGTCGGCGCTCACGCGCGGCAGCCCGGGCGGGATGGCGATCTGCAGGCTGACGAAGTATTTGCGGGTCTGCAGTTCGATCAGGGTCAGGATGGCGTCGAGCAGTTCGGCCAGCTGCACCGGCTGGCGTTCCGGTTCGCGCTTCTTGACGAATTCATGCACGCTGCGGATGATCTGGCCGGCCCGGCGCGCCTGTGCGCTGGCCTGTTCCAGCGCCGGCTTGAGCATCCCGGCATCGACCGCCTGGCCGCGGCCGGTGGCACGCTCGATCATATTCAGCGCGCCCGTTGTGTAACTGGAAATGGCGGCCAGCGGCTGGTTCAGTTCGTGCGCCAGCATCGAGGAAATTTCTCCCATGGTGGCCAGGCGCGCGCTGGCATGGAGTTTTTCCTGCTGCTGGCGGTTCAGTTCCTCGGCGCGCTTGCGGTCGGAAATGTCGAGGATCGAGCCCATCCAGCCGGTCTGGCGCCCGTCGCTGTCGACCAAAGGGGCTTCGAAGATGAGCACCGGAATGCGCTGGCCGTCCGGACGCAGGAAGATGGTTTCGAACTGCGGCGTGACATTGCCGGCGAGGACGGCGGCGAAGCGCTGCTGGTAGTCGGCCATGGCTTCCGGTGCCCAGTAGGGCATGGGCGGGGCCTTGCCGACCAGTTCTTCCGGCGGCAGGCCGACAATCTGGCAGAAGGCCGGGTTGACGTAGGTGACGCGGCCTTCGAGGTCGCGCGCGCGCAAGCCCGTGACGAGGGAATTTTCCATGGCGGTGCGAAAGGCCATCTGCTGGCGCAGCGCGCCTTCGGCGGCCAGGCGCCGGGCGATGTGGCGCCACAGTGCCACCAGGCTGGCCAGCAGGCCCAGCGCCAGCAGGATCACCGAGCCGACCAGCAGGTTGGGCAGCAGGCGCGGCGCGCTCTTGACGCTGTCGGTGTACAGGAACAGGGTGGCGCCGGGCAGGTCGAGCGCGCGCTTGTGGGTGTACACGCCGCGCCCGGGGCCGGCGGCGGCGCGCTTGGCCAGCACGGCGTCGTCGCGGTCGACCAGGGAAATGGCATTGTCCTGGGCGAACCACCAGGGCACGGTTTCTTCCAGCAGCCGGGGCAGGCTGTAGGTGGCCACCAGGCCGCCGCTGCGCGCGCCGGCGCGCAGCGGCACATGATAGTCGAGCAGGGCGGGACGCTTGGCGTCGCCGTAGGGCTCGCTGTAGCGTCCGCGCGCGGTGCCGCGGGTGAGGTCGGCCGCCACGCGCGCGCGCTCGGCCAGCCCGGCCCGGTCGCC
>CAMLHI010000107.1 GCA_946479705.1 uncultured Oxalobacteraceae bacterium | reverse complement strand
TGGCGCTGGCGCTGTTTTTCCTGCTGCTGGTGAGCCTGTCGGAACACATGGCCTTCGCCCTGGCCTATCTGCTGGCCAGCGCCGCCTGCATTGCGCTGATCGGCTTTTACCTGAGCCATGTGCTGGGCGACTGGCGCCGCGGGATCGGCTTCGGCACCGGCCTGACCCTGCTCTACAGCGCGCTGTACGGCATCCTGATTTCCGAGGACAACGCGCTGGTGCTGGGCAGTCTGTTACTGTTCGCGGTGCTGGCCGGCGTGATGATCGTCACCCGCAAGGTCAACTGGTACGCCATCGGTGCCGCGCCTTCAGTGGCGCAACGCTGAAGCGCATTCATCAGGGCCAGGAGCGTGCGCGGCAGAAGCTCGTCGGCCGCGCACGCTCCTGGACATAGTGCTGTCGGGGATTTGCCGAGGTTTGCCGCTACACTCCTAGGCAGCGTCGGCGAGCGGGACCGCGCACTTGGCCAGAAAGCGGTGTTCGAATTCCCCGGCCGGAAGCGGCGTGGCGTAGTGGTAGCCTTGCAGGCGGTCGCATCCGACCTGGCGGCAAAAGGCGGCCTGTTCGCGCGTTTCCACCCCTTCGGCCACGACGGTCAGTCCCAGTGTCTTCGCGAAGCGGACCAGGGCGTCGAACAGCCGTTCGTCCTTGCGGTCCTGCCCGATGGCGCAGACGAAGGCGCGGTCGATCTTCAGGACATGGATGGGGAACAGTTTCAAGTGTTGCATCGACGAGTAGCCGGTGCCGAAATCGTCGAGGGAGAGCCGCACCCCGCGCTGGGCGAGCTGGTCGAGCACGGCGGCGGTCTGGATCGGGTCGTCGATGAGCACGCTTTCCGTGATTTCCAGCTCGAGGCATTCGCCCGGCAGGCCGCTGTCGGCCAGGGCGCGCTCCACCGTGCCGACGAGCTGTCCGCCGCCCATTTGCAGCGCCGACAGGTTCACCGCGATCAACAGCGGCTCGGCCGCCGGCAAGGCGGCGCGCCAGCGGCCGAGCTGCTGGCAAGCGGTGTGCAAGACCCAGGCGCCGATCGATTCCATCAAGTCCATCTCCTCGGCGACCGCGAGAAATTCCCCGGGCAGCAGCAAGCCCCGTTCCGGGTGGCGCCAGCGCAGCAGGGCTTCGACCCCGACCACCCGGCGGCTGACGGCCGCCACTTGCGCCTGGTAGTACAGTTCGAATTGGCCGCGGCCGAGGGCCAGCCGCAAATCGCGTTCGGTCGCCGAGCGGCGCTGCACGGCCTCGTGCAGCTTGGACGAATAGAAATGAATCTGGTTGCGTCCGTCGCTCTTGGCGCGGTACATGGCAATGTCCGCGCACTTCATCATGTCCATGGTGTTGATGTCGGCGTGCTCGAAGACGGCCACGCCGATGCTGGTGGTCACCCGCAGCTCAACCCCGCCGGCGAGGATGGGCGCCTGCAGCGACCCGAGCAGGCGTTCGGCCAGCAGATTGGCTTGCGCGTCGCGGTCCAGGTCCTGCGCCAGCACGACGAATTCGTCGCCGCCCAGGCGCGCCACCAGGTCGCTGCCGCGCACGGCCGACGCGAGCCGCCCGGCGACGGCCTGGAGCAGCAGGTCGCCCACGTCGTGCCCGAGCGTATCGTTGACATTCTTGAAGTTGTCGAGGTCGAGCAGCATCACGGCGATGCGGCTGTCCTTGCGCTGCGCGCGCGCGACGGCCAGATGCAAGGCCACTTCGAAGCTGTAGCGGTTGGCCAGGCCGGTCAGGCGGTCATGCTCGGCCAGCTTGCGCAGGCGCTCATTGCTGGCACGTAATTGCTCGCCCATGGCGTGGATTTGCTGGGCTTGCCGGATCGCGCGGCTCAGCCGCCGTCCGTTGACCTCGTCCTTGAGCAGGAAGTCCTGGGCCCCGCCGTCGATGCACTGCGCGGCGAGCGTGTCGTCCTCGCGCCGGGTGAGCATGATGATGGCGGCGCGGTCGGCATGGGTGGCGCGCAGCGCCTGCAGCAGCTCGAGGCCGTTCTGGTCCGGCAGCGAGTAGTCGAGCAGGATGGCGTCGAAATGGCCGGCGCCGGCCAGCCGCAGGCCGTCCGCGGCCGTGAAGGCCTCGGTGATGTCCACGGCCAGCCCGGACTGCCTGAGCGCGCGCGCGATCGTCATCCGGTCGAGCTCGTCGTCGTCGACCAGCAGCAGGCGCATCGGCACGGACGCGGTCGCCTCGTCGATCAGCACGGCAGTTCGACCACGCGCCAGTAGCGGTCCAGCATGTCGATGACGCGCAAGAAGCCGTCGCCAGCCTGGCGCTTGACGATATAGCCGGCCACGTGCTGGGCGTAGGCGGCCACCCGGTCCTGGTCGTCCTGGGAGGTGGTGAGCATGAACACCACGGACGAGGACAGTTGGGGGTCCTCGCGCAGCGCATCGAGCATCTCGAGGCCGTTCATGCGCGGCATGTTGATGTCGAGCAGGATCACGAAGGGGCGCTCCACGCCCTGGGGCGCGCGCAGCATGGCCAGCGCCTCGATGCCGTCGCGCGCGCGCAGGACCGGATTGGCGATCTTGAGCTGCTTGAGCGCGCGCTTGACGCCCATCGCGTCGACATCGTCGTCGTCGACGAGCAGGATGCTCACTTGCTTATACGGCTTGTTTTCGTCGTTCATCGACATATTTCCTCATAGTGGCCTCGTCGGGCCAGGTGAATCGAACAGCGGTGCCGCTGCGGCCGTCCGAGCGCAGCGCGATCGTGCCGCCGACGGACTCCACGGTTTTCTTGACGATCGCCAGGCCCATGCCGCTGCCTTCGACCTCGTCGCGCGGCCGCAAGGTCTGGAACATGCCGAAGACGCGGTCGTGGTGTTCCGGCGCGATGCCGGGGCCGTCGTCGCTGACCGTGAAGGCCCATCCCGGCCTGGCGGCCTCGGCCCGGATCCGGATGCAGCCCGTGCCGCTGTGGTGGTGCTTGATGGCGTTGTTGATCAGGTTGCGGAACACCAGCTCGAGCGGCGTGTGCAGGGTGACCAGGGTCGGCAGCTTGTCGGCCACGGCGAGCGTCATCGTATGCTTGGCCGACAGCAGATCGAAGGCATCGTTGACCAGGGCGCGGGTGTCGACCCGGCTCAGGTCCTGGTCGAGGCGCCCGGCGCGCGAATACGCCAGCAAGTCCGACAGCAGCATTTCCATGCGGTTGATCCGGCTGCGCATGAGGCGCAAATGGGTCGCCGTGTCGGGATCGAGGGTGCCGGCGAGGTCTTCCGTGATCCAGGTCGCGAGCTGGTCGATGCCGCGCAAGGGCGACTTCAAATCGTGCGAGGCCACATACGCGAAGGCGTCGAGTTCGCGGTTGTTCTTCGACAGTTCGGCATTGCTCGCTTCGAGCTCGGCGGTGCGCTGCCGGACTCGCCCCTCGAGTTCGGCGTTCAGGCGCATCACCTCCTGCTGGGCCAGGCTGCGCTGCTGCGCTTCGCGCGCGATTTCCTGGTTGGACGCCTCGAGCGCCTTGGTGCGCTGCTCGATCTCGGAGAGCATATTGTTGAACGAATCGACCAGGGTCCCGACCTCGTCGTTGCTGAGTTTTTCGGCGCGCCGCGAATAGTCGCGCTGCGCGACGACCTCGCGCGCGATGCCGGCGATGGCCAGGATCGGGTGGGTGACCAGCGGCGCCAGGCGCGCCATCATCAGGAAGGCGACCAGCATGGCGCCGGCCGTGACGGCCAGGGCGATGCCGCCGTAGTCGAGCGCGCGGCTGAGCAGTTCGTAGTCGGCGCGCAAGTACACCGTGCCGAGCACGGTGTTGTCGTTGACGATGCGCTTGAACACCATCAGCTCGCCGCCGTCGATACGCACCGTGTCGGACTCGGCACGGTGGGGGAACACGGCCTTGGCGGCGGCGTCCGCCTTGTACGTGGCGAACAGGGCGCCATGGGCGTTGTAGATGGCCGCGGCGCGCACTTTGGGGCGGGCGCGCAGCATGCCCAGATTCTCGCTGGCGAGGCGCTTGTCATCGAAGGTCAGGGCCGGGGCGGTCATGTGGCCGAGCAGCTCCGATTGCGTGCTCATGTCGGCGATCAGGTTCTGGTGATAGGCGCGCAAGTCGTAGACCACGATCGCGGCCAGCGAAGCGAGCAAGGCCACCAGCGTGGTCAGCAGAATGATACCGAGCAGCTTGCGGCGGATCGGATGGAAACGCCGGTTCACGGCGCGCCCGGCACAACCCGGTACGCGGCCGAGAGCATGCGCGCGCTGATCTTGAGGTGGCCCAGCGCGGCGGCCTTGAGGGCGACCTCGAAGCGCACCTTCTGGTCGACCAGCGTGAAATTGAGCACACTGCCGAGCGCGAACGCGTCTTCCGATTCGGTGACCGTCAGCACCGGCTGATGCCTGCTGGCGGCCACCAGGTCGGCCTGCCAGCCCTTGTCGGCCTGGCCGGCGAACAGGATGTGGACGCCGGTGAGCGGGTCGGCGCGGCGCAGCCTGCGCACCACGATCGGCCGGCCGCCGACGTTCTGTCCGGACGTGCTGCGCTCGAGTTCCTCGGCCATGTTGTCGGACCCGGCCACGCCGATGACCAGCGCGGCATCGGGGCGTACGAACACCCCGTCCGGCCATTCGACGAAGCCGGCGAAACGGTAGAGGTAGGCCGCCTTGACCTGCCGCTCCACGGAGGAGCCGCGCTCGGCGTTCTGGGCCGACGCCGGCTGGGGCGCGAGCAGGATCGATACCAGCATCGCCAGCGCGGCGCAAGCCGGGCGCAGCCGTTCGGCGAGCGCGCTCACGGCCGCCACAGCAGCCTTAGGAAGGCGCGCGGCCCGATGGCGCTGCGGGTGAGCGGCGCGCCGAATTCGGCGTGCTGGCCGGCGAACAGGTTCTGGCCGCCCAGCGACACGTCCAGGTCCGGGCGCAGCTGCCAGCCCAGGCGCGCGTCGAGGGCATGGTAGGCCGGCACGGCGGGCCGCGGCAGGGCGCCGACATGGCGCAGCGTGACGTCGAGCACGGTGCCGGGCGTGCAGTTCCACGCCGAGCGCAATTGCCAGGAATTGGACGGATCGTTGCCCGCGCCGCTGGTGCCGGTCGGGTCGGCGCTGCCTGGCTTTAAGTGCAGGCGTTCCTGCAGCACGGTCCATCCGGCGCTCAGGTGCCAGTCCGGCGTGGCCTGCCAGGCGCCCCAGGCTTCGATACCGCTGGTGCTGCCTTCCATCAGGTTGCCGATGGTGTAGGCGCCGGCGGACGAACGTTCGAGCGAGCGCAGCTTGTCGTAGTCGGCCAGGAAAGCCGTCGCCGACAGCGACAGTGCCGGCGCCGGCTGGCCGCGGTAACCCACTTCGAGGACCCGCGCAACCTCGGAAAGGAAGGTGGTGTTGCCGACCAATAGGAACGGCGCCTTGGCGGGCGCATAGAAATCGCGGTCGATCCGGGAGGGCGCGCGCACGGCGCGCGACAGCGAACTCCACAGCAGGTGGCCGGCCGCGGGATTCCAGGCGATGCGCGCGTTCGGCAGCACTTCGAGGCCGGTATAGTCGTTGTGTTCGAGCCGGGCACCGAAGCTCAGGCGCAGGCGCTCCCCCAGTTGGAGTTCGTCCTGGACGAACAGGCTGGCCCAGCCCTGGTGCACGGAGGGCGGCAGGAACGCCAGGGTGGCGCCGTTGTCCATGCGATCGCGACTGTAACGGTAGCTGGCCCCGGCCGCCGGGGAGTGCGCCCCGATGGCGGCGAAGGAATGGTGCACTTGCAGATCGACGATATCGAGCGTCTCGTGGTAGCTCCCCGGAAAATCGCGTTCGGTCCTGTCATAGTAGGCCGACACGGTGGCGCTGGCGCCGTCATCGAGCGCGCGCACCCAGCGCGACATCAGGTTCAGTCCGGAAACCTCGGCCTGGCCCGGCAGGGCCGGCTGGTCGAGATGCTCGCGCGCGACATCGCCCTGCAGCGTGAACTGGTCCTGGTCGCCATCCCAGTCGGCGCGAAATCCTGCCTGCGCGCCCGTCCAGGCGTCGCGCACGGCCCCGCGCGCGCTCGCTGTGTGCTGGCTTCCGTTGGCGCGCGCGTAGAGTCGGTAATGCGCCTGCGGGCCGAGCGCGCCGCCGTAGCGCGCGGCCGCCTCGCGGTCGCGGTTGCCGCCGCCCACGCCCAGCGCTGCACCCTGGGATTGCTTGGCGCTGCGCGTGATGACGTTGATGACGCCGTTGACGGCGTTGGTGCCCCACAGCGTGCCGCCCGGCCCGCTGACCACCTCGATCCGTTCGACATCCTCGAGCATGAGTTGCTGCGCGTCCCAGAACACGCCGGAATACAAGGGGGTGTAGACGGTGCGGCCGTCGATCAGGACCAGCAATTTGTTCGCCGTGGTGCTGTTAAAGCCGCGCGCGCTGATCGCGTAGTTTTGCGCGTTCACTTGCGCCACCTGCAGGTTCGGCGCCAGCCTCAGGGCCTCGGCCAGATTGGCCGCGCCGGCCCTGCGGATATCCTCGTTGGTGATGACGTAGACGGACGCGGCCGCGTTGGCCAGGCTTTCCTCCTTCTTCGACACCGACGTGACGCGGATATCGGCCAGTTCTTCGAGCGAGAGGTTGCTGAAGCCGCCCACGTCGCTGGCGGCCCGGACCGGCAAGGCGGCGAGCGCAAGCGCCAAGGCGGCGGTAATGCGCATCAGTTCGGTTCGGCTCTGGCGGCGCTGGTTTTTGCCCCAAAGGCACTGATGCATGTACTTCTCCTGATAAATGTCAAGACATTCTATCAAAAAAGGTGAAGTTCCAAAAAGGAATCTTCCTTGCAAATGCGGCAAGCGCGTGCCTGGAAAACAACACCGTCCTTATTTGCCCTCCAAGGCACCCGTGTCGGGCGTCGGGCGCCAGCGGCGCAGCATGTCGGCCAGCTGGGCCGCGCTGAAGGGCTTGGCCAGGTAGTCGTCCATGCCGGCCTTGAGGCAGCGTTCGCGGTCGCCGTCGAGCGCGCTGGCGGTCAGGGCGATGACTGGCAGGCGCGCGCGGCCCTCGGCCGCTTCCAGCGCGCGCAGGCGGGCCACCGCTTCGTAGCCATCCATCTCGGGCATCATGCAGTCCATCAGGACCACGTCGAAGCTGCCGCTCTCCAGCGCGGCCAGGGCGGCGCGCCCGTCATGCGCTTCGCTGACCTCGCAGCCCATGCGCTTGAGCAGGGCGCGCGCCAGGTTGCGGTTGATCTCGGTGTCTTCGGCCACCAGCACGCGCAGCGGCAGCGG
>CAMLHI010000106.1 GCA_946479705.1 uncultured Oxalobacteraceae bacterium | reverse complement strand
CGGGCCGCGGCGCATGGCGGCACCGACAAAAAAGCCGGCCACGCGGGCCGGCCTGGACGGTCCGCCAGCGCTGGCTTATTTCACGCGCACGTCGTTCTTGACCGAGGTAACGCCCTTGACGCCGCGCGCGATGGTGGCGGCTTTCTGGGCATCGGCGGGATCGGCGACGAAGCCGGACAGCTGCACGTCGCCCTTGAAGGTTTCGACGTTGATTTCGGTGGCTTTCACGGTCGGGTCCGCTGCCAGCGAAGCCTTGACCTTGGCGGTGATGACGGTGTCGTCGATGTATTCGCCCGTGCCTTCCTTGGTCGAGGTCGAGGCGCAGCCTGCCATGGTGGCGACGAGGGATGCGGCAAACAGCATGGTCGAGAGACGTTGTGCGATTTTCATGGTGGACTCCTGTTAGTTAATAGACGATGCTCGGTGTGAGCAAACACGGCGGCGAACCGTCCGTGGTACTGCGACTGCGGCACTACTGATTCCTGGGGCTCTTACTGCGTATATTGTTTTTACTGTTTAGCGACGGAAGGCCAGGGCACCCTCACTTGCCATACTGCGACTTGGCCATGGCCATGCAATTGTCCTTGGCGCCGCCGGCAAAGGCGTCGCACTTTTCCTTGGCCACCTTGTATTCGGCTTCGCGCTTGTCTTCGCGGGCATCGGTGCGCGCCTCGATGGCTTTCTTGTCGGCCTTGGCATCGGCCTGGGTCGCCACCCGCGTCGCCTTGGCTTGCGACAGGCACACATCCTTGTCGTTGCCGGTCAGCGCATCGCACTTGACCTTGTCGCGCGCATACACGGCGTCGGCAATCTTCATGCGGGCCTGGGTATAGGCCTTGAGGGTGTTGCGGTAGTACGCCTCGGCTTCCTGTTCGGTACGGATGCGCGCAGCCTTGGCCTCGGCCACGCAGACATCCTTGGGATTGCCGGCGATGGCGTCGCACTGGGCCTTGGCGCTCTTGTACGCCGCGGCGGCCTGGTCCTTGGCCTGCCCGTAGGCAGCCTTCCCCTCGGCCGTGGGGCCGGCGGCATGGGCCGCGCCAGCCGCCAGCAGAACCAGCGCAATGATGTGCATCGGATACGTCATGAGGGTGCCTCCATCGGGTGCTGACTATTGCGGCGTGACATGTATTGCTGTGCCGATGATGACGTTGTACGGCAATCGCCGCGCTGCTTCTGTACGCTGCCGAACAGTGCGCGGGCAATGTCGGCAAATGGGCACTGCACGCTTGACAAACGGCAGGCGGTGGCGTGCGTCACCGCACAGACCGCGCTGGGAGGCCTGATTAACCTGACATCACACATTTGCTAAGGAGAACAACATGAACACCACTCGCACCCTCGCTTCCCTGCTCGTGGCCAGCGCCGCCGTGCTGGCCGGCTGCTCGAGCACGCCAAGCTCGCAGCCGTACGACAACGGCTACAACACGGGCGCCAACAGTTCGGCCAATCTGGGTTACGGCACCATCGACTCGATCCAGGTGACCCGTGCCGGCGGCCAGACCAGCGGCGCCGGCGCAGTCATCGGCGGCCTGGTCGGCGCGGTAGCCGGCAACCAGGTCGGTAGCGGCACCGGGCGCACGGCGGCCACGGTGGCCGGCGCGGTCGGCGGCGCGGCCATCGGCAACAGCGTGGAAAAGAGCCGCAACCAGAATGGCCAGGAGATGTACCAGATCAGCGTACGCATGGACAACGGCGACTATCGCAATGTGGTCCAGGACAGCGTGTATGACTTGCGCGTGGGGAACCGCGTGCGCATCGTCGACGGCCGCGTCTACCGCTATTAATGAGCAACACCGCCAGCTGGCAGGTACAGCGGCGATCCCACCCTATCAACTAACACCATAACAAAGGAACTGCCATGGGAACCATTCTGCTCATCATCCTCGTCCTCGCCCTGATCGGCGTACTGCCCACCTGGAACCACAGCCGCAACTGGGGCTACGGCCCGGTCGGCATAACCGGCCTGCTGGTCGTGGTGCTCATTGTGATGCTGGTGACCGGACGCCTGTAAGCGCCGTTTGCCTCGACCGCACCATTCAGCCGGCGCCGAGAGCGCCGGCTGGCATTGATCGATGACTTACCGGGAGAATAACCATGCTGCCGATGTCCAAGCTTTTAGTGCGCGCCCTGGGTGCTTGCGCCCTGCTGCTGTCGCTGGGCGCCAGCGCCCAAACCGCCGAGACGACCGCCGGAGCGCCGGCCAACGAATCGAGCGATGCCAACGTGCCGCCCGCCACGGCGCATAAACAGGCCGCCGAGATCGCGCGCGGCGAACCGGCCCGCTGGTCGCATGAAGATATGAGTATGGCCGCGCGCCTCAAGAACAAGCGCAAGGAAATTGCCGCGGCCTTGCAGGAATCCCAGGGCGTGTGCCGCAGCCGCCCGCGCGAGGAACGCGCCGCCTGCCTGAAGGAAGCGCGCGCGACCTATCAGCAGGACATGGCCGGCGTGCGTGGCGAGCTCAGCGCCAGCCAGTAAGCAGCCGCGCGGTGCGCATCAAGCGCGCTTCTTGCCGGCATGGGCCGCGTCGCGATGCGGCGGCAGTTCGTGCACCACCACCGCCGTGCTTTCCGACACCAGGCGCAGCCAGCCGGCGTCGCGCAGCGCGCGCATGGCGTCGCGGTAGCCCTGGTCCCAGCGCCATTCGATCGAGCCCTGGGAAAAATTGATGTCCTTCGAGGCCATGTGCCAGTCCCGCCCCGAATACGGCACGCGCACGATGTGCATGGTCGAATCGCAGCCGAGCGCGGCCAGTTCGCGCTCGTCCTCGGCGGTGCGCTCGCTGGCGGGAAGGCGCGCGTACAGCTCACGCAGCTTGTGCTGCAGCGCATGGGTGCTGATGTAATCGTCGATATGGCGCCTGGAACGCGAGGCGAAGGTGACATCCTTCTGGCGCGTCTGCACCTCGTCTAGCGTGACCGGCTCGTCGCCGGTGGCGCTCCACAGGTCGACCATGAAGCACAGGGTATCGATGCCGCTGTACTCGTTGAGCACCGATTCGAGCGGCGTGTTCGAATACAGGCCGCCGTCCCAGTACAGCTCGCCGTCGACGCGGGTCGCCGCAAAGCCTGGCGGCAGGCTGCAGCTGGCGCGGATATGGTCGGCCGTCAGGCGGCCGCCGCGGTTGTCGAAATGCGCCAGCTCGCCGCTGCGCACATTGACCGCGTTGACCGTCAGGCGCATGCCGCCCTCGGCATTGAGATAATCGAAATCGACCAGTTCGCGCAGGGTCGCGTCCAGCGGGCAGGTATCGTAGAACGAGGCTTGCTCGGGCTTCACCGGCAGATTGTAGGGAAAGCTGCTGAGCAGGCGCGGCGAGAAAAATCCCGGCACCCCGCGCATGACCGTATCGACCGTGTTGAACCAGATGGCCGAGCGGCGCTGCTCGTCGCTCACGCCGCTCAAGTCGATCGAATCGGGATGGGCGACCCGGTCCCAGAACGCTTTCACGCGCTCCAGGCGCTGGCCTTGGGGATTACCGGCAATCAGGGCCGCATTGATGGCGCCGATCGAAGTGCCGACGATCCAGTCGGGCACCAGGTCGTGTTCGTGCAGGGCCTGGTAGACCCCGGCCTGGTAGGCACCGAGCGCGCCGCCGCCCTGCAACACCAGCACGACGCGCAGCTTGTGCGGGTTCAGTCTATTGAGGACGCTCATGGAAAACAATGCAAAGTGAATGATGTGGCCAAGTATAGAGCAAGCGATACGCCATCGCAGCGCGCGCGCCGCGGCACAAAAAGACGGCGCCGAATCCGCAGATTGCGACGCCGCTCAAGCCCCACCATATTTCGCCCTGCTCGCTGCGCCCGGTCAGCTCCCGGCGCCAAGGCCGGGATGCCCGTTCAGTGCGGCAGGTGTTCGTTGCGCCGGCGCTGAACATACCAGGCCAGCCCGGCCGCCACGGCCACCACGCCCAGCGCCGGCTTGACCATGCGGCGGCGCCGCAGGAAGCCCAGGATCGTCAGCATATACGGCATCATCGATGCCACATTGGTGCCGGTGGGCCGCAGCAGCTGGTCGACGCGCGAACGCACCGCCCAGGTAGCGTGGTCCAGCGCCGAGTGAAACAGCGCTTCCGGCCGCGATCCCTGCTTGATGGCCGTCTTGGCATTGACGATATTTACGCGATGAAACTCCGCCTGGCGCAGCAGACGCGACTTGCGCTCGGCCAGGGAATCCTCCTTGTCCGCGTGCCCGTCCCCGCCCACCGGCCGGGTGCCGGCCTGGTCGATGCCGACGATATGATTGGCCATGCTCGTTCTCCTTGTTGTGCCCAGCCGCTTACAGCAGCATGTCCTTGTCGTGCTTGAGCTCATTCATGGTGGCGGGAAAGGCCAGCTTGCCCTGCTTGAGCAAGGACTTGCCTTTCAAGACCAGCGCGCCGGTGGCGACCACGAACACGCCGAACAGCACCAGCAGGATTTTCCAGCCCATGCTTTCCCAGGCGAGCGCCACGATCACGGCCGTGCCGTAGGCCAGCGCGAACCAGCAGCACAGCACCGCCAGTGCGAACACCGCCAGCAGTTCGAGTACATGGTTGCGCACTTCGGACAGCTCGAGCGCGGCCAGTTCGACCCGCGACACCACCAGTCCGAAGACGTTCTTCGCCAGGCCCGTGAGCCCGCTCAGGAAGCCGGGGCCATGTACAGCGGAAGAAGTATGGTCCATGGCTTGCCCCTTATGCGTGAATGAGGTCGGTTGAAATTACTTGCGGCCCAGGATGACACCGACCAGCAGCCCGACGCCGGCGGCGGCGGCCACGGTGCGCCATGGGTTGTCCTTCACATAGACATCAGCCGTATGCGCCAGTTCCTTGCTTTTTTCGATGGCTTGACCTTGCACTTGCGAGCCCTTGGCCAGCGCCACGTCGAGCAATTCCATGCCGCGCTTGCGCAGGTCGTCGGCTTTCTCGCCGGTCAGGGTGGCGGCGGCGTGCAGCAGCGACTGGGCATCGCGCACCAGGCTCTTGACGTCGCCCTGGACGGCATTGCTGGCGCCATTGAAGCTGGTGCCGCCATTGCTGCGGGGGGTATTGGTATCCAACATGATGATCTCCTTGGTGAGGTTATATCGCTGCGCGCAGCGGGAAAAAAATCGGTGGCTCAGGGTCAGTTGGCCAGCAGGTCGCGCATGTCGTCGGCATGCTCTTCCTCGGCGGCCATGATCTTGATGAGCAGCTGCTTGGTGGTCGGGTCCTTGTCGCCGATGGCCGCGATCATTTGGCGGTACGATTCGATGGCCACGCGCTCGGCGATCAGGTTGGCGCGGATCATCGCCTGCACGTCGTCGGCATCGTCGTACTCGGCATGGCTGCGCGCCGACAGGGTGGCCGGATTGAAGTTGGGCGAACCGTTGAGCTGCACGATGCGCTCGGCCAGCCAGTCGGCATGCTCCTGCTCTTCCTGGGCATGTTCGAGAAATTCATCCTTGACCGGGCCGTTGCCGACCCCGGTCACGGTGTAATAGTGGCGCTTGTAGCGCAGCACGCACACCAGCTCGGTGGCCAGGGCATCGTTGAGCATGGCAACGACGGCGTCGCGGTCGGCCGCATAGCCTTCCGTCACGGCGCCTTCATCCAGGTTGGCGGCGGCGCGGCGGATGGCGCCGACATCGAAACCGTGCGCCAGGGGCGTTTGGGAGTTCTGCATGATGATTCCTCGTTGGTCAGTGATGCGTGATGAAATTTAGCGGCGCGGCGCGATCGCCTTGCCTTCGTTCGACAGCACGATCTCGACACGGCGGTTGAGCGCACGGTTCGACACCGTGTCGTTCGGCGCCACCGGGAAGGCTTCACCGTAGGCGCGCATGGCCACGCGCTCGGGCGAGACGCCCATCTGGGTCAGCGCGGCGCGCACCGAATTGGCGCGCCGCTCCGACAATTCCTGGTTGTGGGCGGTGCTGCCGGTGCTGTCGGCAAAACCTTCGACCAGCACGGTGCGCTTGGGGTTCTGCACCAGCGCGTCGGCCAGCTTGCGCACCATGGCCTGGCCGTTCGGCGTGAGCGTGGCCTGGTTGGTGGCGAACAGCACGTCGCCGATGGTGACGATCAGGCCGCGTTCGGTCTTCTTGGCCTGCAGGTCTGTCATCAAGGCTTCCAGCTGGGCCGTGCGGGCTTGCGCTTCGCGCGTCTTGGCGTCGGCCTCGGCGGCCTGGCGCTGGGCATCGGCGGCCTGGGCCTGGGCATCGGCGGCCTGAGCCTGGGCACTGGCCGCCTGCTGCTGGGCCTGGGCGGCATCCATCTTGGCGCGGTCCGCCTCGGCCGTGCGCGCTTCCAGGCGCACCGCGTCGCGCACCTGGCCCGACTTTGCCACATCGGCCTCGGCCGCCTTCTGCCTGGCCACTTCCTGGGCCGTGGCGATCTTTTGCTTGGCCAGGTAGGCCAGCTTGTCGATCTCTTCCAGGCTCTCCTTCTTGGCCGCGGCGGTATTGGCACGCTCGAGCGCGGCGCTGGCCTGGCGGAACTCGTTGGCCGCGTACTGTGCCACCGACGGATTGTTATTGGCCTGGACGAAATCGCCGCGCGCCTGGTCCAGCATCGGGGTGGTGGTCGGCATGCTGCTGCAGGCGGCCAGACCGATGGCGCTGGCCAGGATGGCGGCTTTCATGAAAGATGGATGCATGGTGTGGTCCTTTTTTTGTTGTGTGCGCACAGGCGCGTCATTGGGAATGGCCGGCGGCTGCGGGCCGCGCCCTTCAGGCAGGCTTACTTGGCGCGGTCGACTTCATCGCGCAGCGCGCGCAAGTCTTCCTGCAGCGCGTTCGCGGCGGCGGTCGCCTTGGCCGAATTGGCCTTGCTCTGGGCCAGCTTGGCGTCGGCCTGGGCCTGGGTGGCCAGGTCGCGCGCCAGCGTATAATCCTTCGCCGCCAGCGCCTGGCTGGCGCGCAGCATCTTGGCGCGCGCCAGATTGATCTCTTCCGGGGCCAGTTCGGCCGCGCCGGCGCTCACCGCGTTCTCGACCGCATTTTTCGATACCGCCACGTCAGCGGTGGCAGGTGCCTTCTGCGACGCGCACGCTGCCAGGGACAGCAGCGCGCTGGCGCACAGGAGCCGGCTTAACTGATTCAAGCTTGGGTTGCTCATTCTTGTTTCTCCGTTTGTTGTGATGGCGTAGACACGTTATATGCTGATTTATTGGCAAGATCGGTTCGCTGACGCACATAGCAAATTGTTTTAAAAACACGTCCG
>CAMLHI010000105.1 GCA_946479705.1 uncultured Oxalobacteraceae bacterium | reverse complement strand
TCTGGCTGCACCAGGCCAACCTGTCGATGAACCAGCTGATCGTGCGCATGCTGGGTCGCGAAGGCACGCCGCGGGAAGCGCCGGTGATCCTCGACACCTACGCCAACACCTCGTCGGCCGGCTCGATCATCGCCTTCCACAAGTACCAGGACGACCTGCCCTCAGGCGCCTATGGCGTGATCTGCTCGTTCGGGGCGGGCTACTCGATCGGCTGCGTGGTGGTGCGCAAGGTCTAGAGGCGCGCAGCCAGCTCGGCGCCTTCACGGATGGCGCGCTTGGCATCGAGCTCGCTGGCCAGCGCCGCCCCGCCGATCTTGTAGTAGCGCGCATGGGTGCGCACGCCTTCGGCCGGCATCAGTTCGGCCTGGCTTTCCTGCCCCGCGCAGATGATGACGTTGTCGACCGCCAGCAGGCGGCGCTCGCCGCCGACCGTGATGTGCAGGCCCTCGTCGTCGATGCGCTCGTAGCTCACGCCCGCCAGCATCGTTACGCCGTGGCGCGCCAGGGTGGCGCGGTGCACCCAGCCGGTGGTCTTGCCCAGGCCGGCGCCCAGGCGCGAGGCCTTGCGCTGCATGAGGAACACTTCGCGCAGCGGCGCCGCAGGCGCGGGCCGGGCCAGCCCGCCCCCGCTGGTGGCCTGCAGGTCGACGCCCCAGTCGGCCGTCCATTCGGCCAGCGGCTGCGGCAGCGCGCCATCGTGCAGCAGGTATTCGGCCACGTCGAAGCCGATTCCGCCGGCGCCGATGATGGCCACGCGCCGCCCCACCGGCGCCTTGTTCAGCACCACGTCCACGTAGGACAGCACCTTCGGATGGTCGATCCCGGCGATGGCCGGCTTGCGCACCTTGATGCCGGTGGCGACGATGACGTCGTCGAAGCCGGCCAGGCCGTTCGGGCCGACCCGCTCGCCCAGGCGCACTTCGACGCCCTCGGCCGCCAGCTTGTGGCGGAAGTAGCGGATGGTCTCGGCAAATTCCTCCTTGCCGGGAATCTGGCGCGCGATGTTGAACTGGCCGCCGATGGCGTCGCTGGCGTCGAACAGGGTCACGCGGTGGCCGCGTTCGGCCGCCGTCACCGCCGCCGACAGACCGGCCGGCCCGGCCCCGACCACCGCCACGTCGCGCGGGGCCGGCGTGGGCTTGAACACCAGTTCGGTCTCGTGGCAGGCGCGCGGATTGACCAGGCAGGTGGCGCGCTGCTTGGCGAAGGTGTGGTCCAGGCAGGCCTGGTTGCAGGCGATGCAGGTATTGATGGTGTCGGCCCGCCCTGCCGCGGCCTTCTGCACGAATTGCGGATCGGCCAGGAAGGGGCGCGCCATCGAGACCATGTCGGCGTCGCCGCGCGCGAGGATGTCCTCGGCTTCCCGCGGCATGTTGATGCGGTTCGAGGCCACCACCGGGATGGAGAGCTCGCGGCGCAGGCGCCCGGTCACGCCGGCGAAGGCCGCGCGCGGCACCGAGGTGACGATGGTGGGCACGCGCGCTTCATGCCAGCCGAAGCCGCTGTTGATGATGTTCACGCCGGCCTGGGCCAGCGCGCGGGCCGTGGCCACCACTTCGTCCCAGGTATTGCCGCCTTCGACCAGGTCGAGCAGCGAATGGCGGTACATGATGATGAAGTCCGCGCCCACGCGCTCGCGCACGCGCCGCACGATCTCCACCGGCAGGCGCATGCGGTTCTCGATGCTGCCGCCCCAGCGGTCCTGGCGCCGGTTGGTGCGCGCGCACAGGAACTGGTTGAGCAGGTAGCCTTCGCTGCCCATGATCTCGATGCCGTCGTAGCCGGCCTTGCGCGCCAGCGCGGCGCAGCGCGCGTAACTGCGGATGGTCGCTTCGATGCCGTCTTCGGTCAGCGCGCGCGGCTTGAACGGCGAGATCGGCGACTTTACGCTGGAGGCCGACACCACCAGCGGCTGGTAGCCATAGCGCCCCGCATGCAGGATCTGCAGCAGTATCTTGCCGCCCTCCTCGTGCACCGCGCGGGTGAGCTTGCGGTGATTGAGCACGTCGCCGATGACGTTGAGGGTGCCGCCGAAAGGCAGCAGCCAGCCCTGGCGGTTGGGCGAGATGCCGCCGGTGACGATCAGCCCCACCCCGCCGCGCGCCCGCTCGCGGTAGAACGCCGCCAGTTTGCCGTAATGGTAGAAGCGGTCTTCCAGGCCGGTATGCATCGAGCCCATGATGACGCGGTTGCGCAGGGTGGTGAAACCGAGGTCGAGCGGCGCGAGCAGATGTGGATAGGCAGTGGAGAACATGGCGGTCGGCAAGATGAAGGCATGCCATTACAACCGAAATTTGTAGACGGGTGCAACTAATCGCCCGGCCGCACGCTTGGGAACGCTCCTTGTCAGGGCGCCAGGTTTCCCGTAGGCTAAGCCCATGCTTGCCCGCCTCCTCTTCCTCCTGCCGCTCTGGTTCGCGCTGCCCGCCTGGGCGCAGCAGGCGCCGCTCGAGGTCAACGTCAAGCGGGTCGACGCGGACGGCCACAAGCAGTTCCAGGTGGCCGCCAGCGGCACCGTGCAGGCGGCGCCGGCCGTCGTGTGGAAGATCCTCACCAATTACGAGCGCCATCCGGAATTCGTGCCGGACCTGCTGAGCGCCAAGGTGATTTCAAGGAACGGCAACAAGGTGGTGCTGGAGCAGCTAGGCCAGGCGCGCTTCCTGTTCTTCAAGCGCGAGATCCACCTGGTCGTCAATATCGTGGAAGAACCGATGACCCTGATCGACATCGACCTGGTCGATGGCGACATGAAGCAGTACCAGTGCCGCTGGGAATTGACGCCCCTGGCCGATGGCGGCACCCGCATCAGCTACGGCGGCAAACTGGTGCCGAAGTTCTACGTGCCGGGCCTGCTCGGCGCCAACCTGATCCGCTCGGACATCGAACGCATGATGGCGGCCGTGCTGGCGCGTATCGACCAGCCGGGTTGAGTTAATCAGGCCGGATAGCTTTCGCGGTCGCGCAGTTCGGCGAAGCTTTCGATGCTGCCGATCTTGACCGTCACCGGATTCAAGCTCAGCTGCGGCGCCATGGCGCGCCAGGCGAACTGCCACTCGCGCTCCTCGGCCTCGGCCAGGGTCTTGGTGAAGGCGCTGCCGAGCGCGGCGCGCACGCCGTATTCGATGGCGCCGTCGATCCCCGCCCAGCTCGGCAAGGTGCGCTGCACCGCGCGGTGCAGGCGTTCGCCGAATTCCTCGGTGTTATGAATGATCAGGCAGGCATCGGCCGGTGCGTGTATCTCGAACAGGGCCTTGTCCCACGCTTGGGCGAAGGACAGGGTCAGGCAGTTATTCGACGGCACCAGGCGGAACTGCCCGGCCTTCAGGGACAGCTCCAGTTCGGCGCGCGGGGCGTAGCGGTACAGGGTCGGGGGGCGTTGATAGTCGTGCATGGACATAAGAAACTCAATTCATTCAATGCGGTGAAGCGGGGATCAGCGCGCGTCCGGATGGCTGCGCGAGGGCCGGGTATGGCGGCCGTAGCGCATGCTGCGCGCGGCGATGAAAATCTCGCGCAGCAGGTAGACGAAACTACCGATCAGGCAAAACATGGCCAGCACGAAAAAGGCGGCGATGTATTTGTCGAGCGGCAGATTGGTGGTGTCGCCGAGGAACAGCATGGCGATGACCAGGCAGATCAGCAGACCGCAGGCGGTCGACAGGGTAATGGCGTAGTTGATCAGGTGCGAGCGCTGGTACAGCACGCGCAGTTCTTCCAGATAGGCATCGCTGTGGCCGATGTCGAGGCGGTCTTCGAGCACGCGGGTGCGGTCGATGATGCGCGCCAGCCGGTTGGTCAGCACGGTCAGCTTGGTGCCCACGCCGGTGAGCAGGAACACCGGGGCAATGGCCAGCTGGATCACATGGCCGATATCGGTGATCTGAATATTCATGAAAGCACGTGCGTTTATTTTGAGTAATTGCCGCTAGTGTAGCAGCCCGGCCGCTAGTCGAAGCGGCGCACGCGTTTGAATTGCTCTGTGGCATTGACCAGGGCGGCGGCGATGCCGCTTTCCAGCGCGCCGTGGCCGGCGTCGGCCACCATCTTCAGGCGCGAGCCGGGCCAGGCCTGGTGCAGGCGGTAGGCCGACACCGGCGGGCAGATCACATCGTAGCGGCCCTGCACGATCACGGCCGGCAGATGGGCGATGCGCGGCAGCTCGCGCAGCAGCTGGTCCGGTTCGAAGAAGCCGTGGTGCGCCATGTAATGCAGTTCGAGCCGCCCCACGCCCAGGTCGAGGGTATCGGACGCGACTTCGTCCGGTTGCGGCAGCAGGAACACGCGGCGGCCCTCGAAGCGGCTCCAGGCGCGCGCGGCCGGCCAGTACACCGCCGGATCGGTCGACAGGATGCGGCTGGCATAGGCCTTGAGCAGGTCGCCCCTCTCCGCGGGCGGAATCAGCGCCACGAACTCGTCGTGCAGCTCCGGATAGAACCACTCGACGCCGTTGATGAACCACTCGATTTCGGCCGGCGTGCACAGGAAAATCCCGCGCAGCACGAAGCCCAGGCAGCGCTCGGGATGGGCCTGTCCGTAGGCCAGCGCCAGGGTCGAGCCCCACGAGCCGCCAAACACCAGCCACTGCTCGATGCCGAATTGCGCGCGCAGGGTTTCGATGTCTTGCACCAGCAGCTGGGTGGTGTTGTTGCGCCATTCGCCCAGCGGGGTCGACTTGCCGGCGCCGCGCTGATCGAACAGGATCACGCGGTACTGGCGCGGATCGAAGAAGCGCCGGTGCTGCGGCGACAGGCCGGCGCCCGGGCCGCCATGCAGGAACAGCACCGGGATGCCGTCCGGATTGCCCACTTCTTCCCAGTACAGGGTGTGCAGGGCATCGACGGCGAGCATTCCTTGCCTGGTCGGCTGAATCGGCGGAAACAGCGAGGACGGCGCGTATGGCATGTCGGTCTTGGTAGTGATGAACGAGACCGATTGTAGCGCAGTAGGCCGGTTGCGGCGGTGCCGCGTTGGCCGGTACGGCCTATGTTCCGGCGCTACACCGCTTGGACAGACCGACGCGGGCAACCCACTTCGGGATGGCTTTCAGAAACCGGCTGAGCGGGGTGGACAGGGAGCTCAGGCCGGCATGAATGCCAATCACTATCCGATTGCGCACAGTGGCGCGGTACATCAACACGTGCGCGCGTTTTCTGAGCACATGGGAGGATTTGAATTCGCGGTTCGGACTGCCGTACCCAAAGTCGATCGACGTCAGACGATAATTGGCCATCGCGTCCTTGATGCACAAGTGCAGCACCGAGGTGCCGATCGACAGGCCAGCGTACTCCACCTGCCACAGAATCTTGTACACATGCCACACACCGCAAGACAGCGAACCGATCACTGCCCCGACCGGCTTGCCGCCGCAGGAAATCACGTAGGACAGCAACAGGCCGCACTCGGCCAAAGCGGCATACTCGCGCTCACTCAAAAATCCGTGGCGCTCGGCTGGCGAAGCCAGTCCACTGGCCACGGCGAACATCGCGGGCACGCCGGCCGCGTCGACGATACGCTGCACGGCGATCTCGCCGGCTTCAGCTTCGAGCTGCTTGACCTGGCGCGACAAGTTATAGCGTTTCTTGGAACTGAACTGCTTCAGGTAGGCGTCGAAGCTGTCTGGCAGCGGGACGGTGTGGCAGTCGCGCCAGTCGTTGAGCAAATACGGCCGACAGCCAGGCTTGGCCGGACTGCCGGCTGCCATCGCCTGCCACCATTGGCTTTCGGCCGGGACAGCCTGCATCGATACGGCGTCGGCTTGCGGGAAGCGCATCATCAACTCGGTGATGACCTGCTGCGCCAGCACGCCGGCCTGGGGCACCAATGCCACGCTGCCGAGGATACGAACGACCTTGAATTTGCCGACGCCGAAATCGAGAGTTTCATTGCCTAGACGCACCGGCACTAGACCGAGAATTTGCGCATCATGGCGGCGCGTGATGGAAAACAATGAAAACTGCTCGTCATCTGAGCACAGGCTGAGAAACTGCAGGAACTCTGGAGACTGGTAGATCCTTTCGGCGCTTTCGCTGCTGCCAAGCAAGCCGCGCCAAGTCGCATGCAGCGCCAAATCCGTCGGGTTTTCCTTGCGCAAAATGAACTGGCCGCCGTCAGCCGCCTCGCGCGCGGCCGCGATGCGGGCCAAGGCTTGATCGGCGACGTTTCTCGGCGTATCTGGAATGCCACCCGGTTCGATAAGGCCCAGCGCAATCCACTTGTAGGTGCGCCCACTCTGAATGGTTTTCATGTTTTCAGTGTTCGAGATAGGTTGCTGGTCGAATCCGTGCGCGGAGCCAGCAGTCGGCAATATGCCGGGAGATTCAAGCGAGATTGTTCGGCTTTCCCGGGCGTCCAAACCCGTTGATAAACGTTGCCCTGGTCCTTGCCGGGCGAACTTCGTCAATACCAGATTACGGAATTGAAGCCTAGCAGCGACCACACGTTTGGGCAACATAAATTTCGATTGAAAAATATAAAATTCCGATTAACAACGCGTAGCGGCCTTGTCAGCCACATTCAGGGGCAACTCATCTATATTGACAGGATTAGCGTGGCGCTTGTTTGTTGAACCGCAGGGCGAGCATTCGCCCGTGCTGAAGGATCGACAAGATGGCACACGCCCCCGTCGATTGATTTTCCTTTACACACAACTAGCTCGTGCCATTAGAAACGTTAACAAGCTGCATTTAATTCCTAAACAAAGCGGCATTTCTAGATGTGAATGGAGTCGCAGCGCGGATTGGGCGACTTAGGAAGCTGCGAGGTGCGTCGATCGGCATTCTGCTCGTCCATCTTGAAGTGGCGTCGAGGCGAGGTCAGAATGCGAGGCCGAAGACGGCCTTCCACATGGCCAGTCCATGCCGTCATGGCGCATTCTGGGGCGTGACGGTTCCTGGCGCTGCTGTGCAAGGATTATAACTCATCCGAAAGATGTATTGACAAGTGCCAAATCCGAATTCGTTCATTGTGCCAACTAGCCGCGGCAGCGGCATATGAAAAAAGCACTACCCGTAGGCAGTGCTTTCGTGTCCACCGACAAGCGTAGTGGATGTCAGGACATGTGCTGGCCGCCATTGATGGCGATGTTGGCGCCAGTGACGAAAGCCGCTTCGTCGGACGACAGGTAGGCCACCAGGCCGGCCACTTCTTCCGGCTTGCCCAGGCGGGCCATCGGAATTTGCGGGATGATCTTGG
>CAMLHI010000104.1 GCA_946479705.1 uncultured Oxalobacteraceae bacterium | reverse complement strand
TACGACTCGGCCGGGATGTGATTGTGATCGCCGTGATCGCCGCACGGCATGACGTCGGTCGGAATCGGCGACATCACGGAGCGGTGAATGCCCGCCTCGTCCATCATCTTGAGCATTTCGCGCGGCACCATGCCTTGCTGGGCGTAGTTGGTGGGGTGAAAGTGCGAATCCGACATCCAGTGGCCGGTCTCCAGCTTGGCGTCCAGCACCTTCCGCAGCTGCGCATGGGTCTCGCCTGCCGCCATCTTGTCGAGCGTGGAGGTGACCATACCGGCCAGTTTGCCCGACTCGCGCACGGAGGAGAAGTGCGCGCCCTCGGCGGGTACAGGCAGATCGTGCACGTTGACCGACATACTCTTGTCGCTGAACACGCGCGTCATGTTGATCCGGATGCGGTTGCCCGAGCTGCTGGAGGGCCTGGGCGCGGCACCGCCCGGCGCCGCGCCGCTCGTGCTGCCCGCGCCGGCCGGCGCGCTGGAGGTGGAAGGCTTGCTGGAGGCAGGGTCCGGTGCCGACAGCGGCCACTGCGGGGGGGCTTCATTAATGCGTGTCATATGGTTTCCTTGAGTGTAAGTGGCTGACTGCCCCACGCGTGACATGAGGCACAGGCCAATCGTATTGATGAACGATCGCGCCCATGCCGCCGCCAGCGAAGCGCGGCGACCGTGAGCGAAGCGCCGGCCGGGCGCGCAGGAAGCTTCGCTGGCAGGCACGGCAGTTCGCACCGCGCCCCCGCCCGCCCGCCGCGCGCCCTCCATACTTGCCCTACCTCGGCGAGCGTGCAGAGGCTCCTAGTGCACGCCTGCGAGAAACCAAGGCGGGGTGCGCCACCCCGTGCCACAGCAATTTTTCGTAGAGACGCTTATGCCATCCCCGACCGGTCTGTCCCGCACCAGCTCGTCCGCCCTTCCCGACCTCGCCCCTGACAACACAGCGCCGCGCGCCGAGCCGCCGCCGTCCGCGCCGCCGTCCGCGCCGACCCGGCCCGCGCTAAGCCGCCGTAACGACGGCGGGATCGGCCTGGCCCTGAGGCACAAGTTCGCGCCGCGCCCGATGACCACGTCGAGCTCGCTGTTTGGCAGCGTCACCAAGGCGCGTCCCTCGACCGCGCGCGCCAAGGTCGCCATCGCGCCGGGGGAAGCGCACCAGCCGGACCTGTACGCCACCACCCAGTCAGCCGCCCTGCGCCACGGCCGCAACGTCGCCCGCACCGTCGGCGGCGGGGAGATCGGCAGCTTCGCCAAGGAGCACCCCATGAGCGCCAAGGTCGCCATCGCGCCGGAAGACACCTACCGGCCGGACCCGAACGCCCCCCTCGGGTCCGCCAGCCTGCGCCTCGACGCCGACGTCATCCTTACCGCCGACGACGCGGCGGAACGCGCGTGCGACCCGCCCCTCGGCGAAGCGGGCGGCACCGAGGCCGTGGCCGCCCGTCTGTTCAATCGCAGCGGCATGACTGGCGGCCATAAAGTGCCAGCGCAGATCGCCAGTGATCTGCGCCATTATCTGGCTCCTCCGGAGGGCGCCAGTGCCGATGTGGTGGCCGAAGCGGGCGGGCGCCAGGAACTGGTGCTGCGCCGCATGGCCCAAGCCTTCGGCAGCGATGCGGCCGCCGCGGACAGCGCGCTGGACGACCTGGTCGCTGCCGACTCGCTGCACGCTCTCGAGCATGGCGCGTTCGAGCTGGCGCGCCGGCTGGCCACCACGGCGCTCGGCCATTCGACGCTGATCGCCTTGTGCGGACAGGAGCGCGTGCGGCCCAACGACAGCGCACTCGGCGCCGCCGTGCGCAAGGACGCCCAGCGCCTGGCCTTCACCGCCGCCAACGCCCTGATCGATGCCTTGCCCGAAGGCGCGCCGCGCCCGGCCAGCATGGCCGACGTCAGGCGCATCGCCATCGCCGCGCTGCCTGCCCACGAGCGTCCGCATGGTACCCGTTCGCAGTCGCCGCCGGCGCAGATGAAGGGCAATGTGACCCTGCCGGCCAAAGCCTTGCTGGCCGCGCTGCAGCTGGCGGCCAATCCGGAAGCCGAACCGGAACGCCATCTCAAGAGCGCTTATTTCTCGTGGCGCTGCGGCTTCACGGCGGAGGGCCCGGGCACGCCGCTGGCGCGGGCCCAGCAGCGCATGTTCAAGCTGTCGCGCTATGCGCAGCGCGCCAGCGATCCCGGCACGCTGGCCGGCCTGCGGCGCGCGTTCGGCTTCAACAAGTCGCCGATGTCGGCGCTGGCCATGGGCACCGGCGGGGCCAGCCTGCGCCAGCCGGAGGACGACCTGCTCAAGGCTAACGTGATCCGGGATTTCGGCGCCGTGCTGGTGCAACGGGCGCAGGCGCGCGACGGCGGCTCGCCCGCCCAACGCATCAGCGATGCGCTCAAGGGCGCCACGCTCGAACGCTGGCATGAGCGCACCGGACAGAAGGGCTGGCGCGACAAGACCACCGTCACGGCCACCATGCGCAAGGCGATCGCCGCGCGCGCCGCCGAACTGACCGGCGTCAGCGTGGCCGCGATCAAGCTCAGTCCCACCTATGAAGAACTGAAGGGGACGCGCTCGCTGCGGCGCCCGCGCGGCGGTGCCGAGCTCGACGTGGCAACCCTGCGCGCATGGATCGGACAGTGCGAGCTGTCCGACAGCGGCGCAGGCGAGCATGGCGCCATCGATGCGGCCGCCTTGCGCGCCGGCGCCGATCAGCTGGCCACGCTGGAGCACTATGGCGAAGTGCCGCTCGACACGTCCACGCCGCAAACGGTGCTGGAGAACTTCAAGCGGGTGATCACCGAGCCGCGCATGACGTATGACGTGCGCCTGACCAACGGCGGCCAGTTCGGCATCAACTTCAGCGCGGCGGAACTGATCAACTCCACGGGGATCGAGCACCTGCCCTTCGTGCCCTTCGCGCTGGCCGGTCCGGACGTCAAGCTGATGCACGGCCGCATGGCGATGATCAACGGCGGCTCGTCGGCCAACCACGGCCAGCTGTTCATCGGCAGCGACCGCCGCATCTCCGCCCACCTCGGCGCCTCGGCCACCGGCGGCGTCACCCTGCTGGGCAAGAAAATGGTCGCCAGCGCTACGGTGCAAGCGCTGCCGTTCATGCTCGATACCGCCAGCCCGAAGGGCGTGATGGTGCGCTGCCGCATGCAGCCGATCGGGCCGGCGCCGGACAGCCATCCCGATCCGTGGCGCGCCAAGCTGCTGTCGGTGGTCGACGCGGCCACTGCCAGCGGTGCGAACGGCGGCTTGCCGGGCGACGTGCACACCATGTGGGAGGCCATGTCGCATACCTTCTACAAGGACCCCGACGTGTCGGTCAACTGGCTCGATTCGCGCAGCGCCTCGGTATCGAGCTCGGTCGGCCTGTCGGCGGGCTCGCGCGTCCAGCACGATGGCTACAAGCTCGGCCCCAATGTGCAGGCCAACGCCACCAAGAACTGGTTGACCCGCTTGCGCAGACAGGAAACCCCGGGACCGCTGCGCGCCGAATATGCCAGCAGCTCGAGCGCGCGCCAGGTCGGCGCGTCCGCCAGCCTGGTGGCCGCGCCCCCCTCGCAAGGCAACTTTTCCGGCGCAAACGGGCACGTCAAATCGGTGGCGCTGCCGAGCGCGTCGATCATCGGCTTCGGCACCACGGTGCTGCAGTCGGAAACCGGCTCGGTATGGCGCATCGCCGAGGAGGATGGCCACATCGATCCGAGCCTGAGCTACCGCGACACGACGTTTACCAGCGTGAAGGAAATGAAGCGCTACGTCGACAGCCGCCGCGACAGCTGGGACGCGGTGTACCCGAATCAAGCGGCCGGCGCATCCACTCAGGCCGAGCCGATCGACGAATATCTGGCCCGCGTCGAGGAGGACGCGACCGTCGGCAACCAGGTGTATGCCGAGCGGGTGTGGCTGCGGCCGGACGCGGCGCGCAAGATCAACGTGCTGCGCGAGCTGCGCGACGCGCTGGTGGCGCCCAACGCGCAGCCGGACCGGGACCAGGCGGCGCAGATCGCCAGGCACAATGAGCAGATCAGCACGCTGCTCGAATCGGACGGGAGCTGGGACAAGCGCTTCCTCTATTCGCTGGAAATCGCGGGGCAGGCGCGCACGGCCGGCCCCAATTTCATGGCGACCGCCCAGCAAGTGTCGGAGGTTGCGCACCCGCACCAGTTGAGCGTGCTGCGGGCCGAACGCCCCGCCTCGCCCACCGGGTCCAGCGGGCGGTAAGTCCCTGACGACCCATCCAGCGCGCGGCGCCAGATGGGTCGTCAGGGCAGCGTGGCGACGCACCGGGCCAGGCCAGGCATCGACGCCATGCGCGTTGGCGCCGCTTAGCGGTGGACGGTGTCGGACGGCGACTCGTTGAAGTGGCGCCGGTATCCCTTGGCCAGTACCGAACGGCTGGTCACGCCCCAGCGGCTGGCGGTATCGACGATCGAGCCCTTGACGCGCGCGTCGCTGAGCAGTTCGGCACGGATGCCTTCCAGGCGCAGCTTGCGAATCAGGCCGCCCGGCGCGATGCCGATCCAGCGCTTGAATGCCATCTGCAGGGCCCGCTCGGTCACGCCGATCTGCGCGGCCACCTCGCGCGTACTCAGGTCGGCGTGCTCGAGGTTGTCGACGATGAAGCGGTAGGCGCGGCGGTACTTGGCCGGCAGGCGCGCCGACAGGTCGTCGACGGCCATCGCGCCGCTGGCCTGCGGACGGATCGCGCCCGATTCGGGCACCTCGCTGCGCAGGCAGCGCAGGGCCTCGGCCGTGTAGCTGGCGTAGAGCTTGAGCGCCTGCATCGGATTGCCCTGGCGCGCGGCGATCCGGGAGACGCAATACAGGTAGTCGAAATTGCAGCGCCGCGTGCCCAGCTCGGTTTCAACGCGGCTGAGCTTGCCTAGCACGGATTCGGCCACATCGTCCAGGCCGCCGGCAAAGGCTGCCAGCGCGATGTCGATCTTGGTCAGGAAGCCTTGCACGCCGCCGCGCGCATTGTGCCCGTGGTGCGCGATGTCAAGCAGCGGCGCGACCGCCAGGCGGTCGGCGCCGGCCAGCGCGTCCAGCCGCGCCAGGTAATCGTGGCGCTGGGTGATCAGTGCCGGCAGCGGCGCCCCAAGGGCGCAGGTGGCGTCGAGCCGGTGCCGGCCCTCGACCCGATCGCTGCCGCCCTGGGCCTGGACCAGATGCGCCGAATTCCAGAATGCGTGATCGCTCAGGCTCGTGGAGGTGCGGATGCGCAGCTGCACATCGAACTCGCGCGCCAGCAGGCCGATCACCTGGCGCCAGAGCGGCTCGGCGAGGCCGTCGGCCAGCGCGGCCGCCTCCGACAGGGCGTTGTCGGCATCGCGCTGACGCCCCAGCTGGTGCTGCACCAGCGCAAAGCCGATCAGGGCTTCGATACGCGCGTCCCGGGTGGCGGCCTCGTCGTGGACGATGCGGGCGAAGCATTTGGCGGTCGTGGCGTAGCGGTCGCGCATCATCAACTGCCAGCCGGTGTTGCGGCACGACATGATGCGCAGACGGTCGTTGTCGTTGACGGCGCAGTTTTGCGCGCGCCGGTACATCTCCTCGGCGTCGACATCACGACCGAGCAGCAGCGATGCATCCGCCACCGCCACCAGGCGCGCGACCTCGGCGCCGCCGTGCTGGCGCGCCGGAAGGTCGAGCACCTCGTCGACGCTGCAATAGGCGCGTTCGACGGCGCCATCGAGCATGGCGGCGGCATAGGCCGGCAGCGCGGCGCGCTGTGCAAGGCCGGAACAGAGAGTGAAATAGATAGTCGAAAACATGGTGCACCCCGCGATTGATGAGTTGGTTAGGCGAGCTCGGCGGCCCGTTCCGGTGGACTTCCCTGTCTTGCGCCGGGCTGATCGCCAGGCGACCAGGCCATGGTAAGCGCGGGGCGCCAGCTGAAATCTCAACAATGCACGGCGGAATCCACAACAATGCTCAACAGGCGCGATGGCCAGCTGGCCGACTCCAGGTGGCGCTGACTACCCTGCGCAAGCTGATCGGGCGCCATTCGCTGGATGAAGCGCTCAAGGAGCGGGAAGAACTGGCCGCGACCATGTGCCGCGCGATCGACACGGCCACCAAACCGTGGCGCGAAAAGGTGCCGCGGATGGAGACGGGCAATGTGGAAATTCCCGAATCGATGCAGCACGCCATGGCGCAGGAAGCCGAGGCGCTGCGCGAAAAGCGCGCGCGCAAGGTGTTGAGGCGCCGAACAGCTCTTCGCGCATGAGACTGCGAACAAGAAAGTCGTCAGGAGCGCTAGGGAGCACTGATTTGGACTGGGAAATTTCGGCGACCTGGCGCGGGTGACGCAGGCGGAATTAGGCCTCCGGCGCCACCCAGACCAAGTTCCACAGGTGGCCATCAATGTCCTCGAAACCCTGGTCATACATGAAGCCATGGTCCTCTGGTGGGTGCGGCGTACGGCCGCCCGCGGCGACGGCCTTGGCAATGAGGGTGTCGACTTCTTCCCGGCTTTCGCAGCTCAGGCAGATGACGACTTCATTGGCTTCCTTCGCTTGCACGACGGGCTTGTCGATCAGGGACTTGAAGAAAGGCTCGGTCGTCAGCATGGCCTGGATGGTGTCGCCGACGACGTTCATGAATGCTGAGTTCTCGCCGCTAAATCGCGCATTGAAAGTAAAGCCGAGCGCGGAAAAGAATGCCTTGGACTTATTCAGGTCTTTCACTGGCAAGTTGAGGATGATCTGCTTGTTCATCGCGTTTCCTTGGTTGAGGTGGAATGGGCAATCGGTGCTTCATCCCTACGACGGATGGCGGCGAACAAAATCGACATATCTTTGAAAAAATATTCGGACGCGCCGCAATGCAAGACCGAAGACAGCCAGACCAACTGCCAGTGCTGGCACCAAAGTCACGACGAGGTTGCCATCTGGCGTCGCCCATGACACCGCAACCGCTGTGATGACGGCAGCGATAGACCCGAGGACGATGGCTACGACTGGTAACTTCGGTGGCAAGCGTTCGCCCTGATCGTCATTATTCATAGCATTGTCCTCCAACGTGTTCCAATGTCGCCGCTTTGGCCGATTGCGGACGGTCGAAGCGCTCATCCTGCCTGAGTTTCCGCAGCGCCGCCAGCTGGCCACGCACCGCACAGTTGGGACTGCGGGATGGACTGAGACCGGTACTACGCAGATCTCAACTTCAGCTGCACCCGCAAGCAATAACGTCGATACGGCACTGCGAGCGCGTTCAGGC
>CAMLHI010000103.1 GCA_946479705.1 uncultured Oxalobacteraceae bacterium | reverse complement strand
GCCAGCACCAGCTTGGCGATGGTGATGAAGCTGTACTGGCGCTCGAAATGGTCGAGCGAGCGTTGCAGTTCGAGGGTGATCTTGTCGTAGCACACGTGCTTGCGGTCGTGATCGGTGTCGCGCAGCTGGTCCACGGTCACGTCGATGCGGCGCGACAAATACAGTTCGCCATTGAAGGTGACGGTGAGCAGTCCGCCCTCGGCGTTAAAGGACAGCATGGCAAGGCCGCGCCCCTCGGTCTCCAACAGCAAGGAAATATTGCGCTGTGCCATCTCGGGAATATCGATGACCTTCATGGCCAGCTTGGCCGCAACAAACAGGTTCTGGCGCGCCTCGATCACGCTATTGCGGGCGGCAATGGCGAACATCGAGAGGGCGCGTCCGGCCGGGGCCTTGTCGATTGGAATGTTCAGCAAATCGATGGTGGCCTGGTCGACCGGAAAGTCGATCATGTCCTTCAGGCGCCAGCGTACCGCCGTCTTCAATTCCTCGGCGGGCACGGCTGGTGCTTCGACCGACAGCAATTGATATTCGCCGCCCGACAGCAGCGCCGCGCAGCGGTACTGATTGCCGTGCACATCCTTATTGAGCTTGTCGAGCACTGCCTGGCCGCGCGGTTCGCTGGACGCCAGGAAGCTGGCCAGCTTTACCTCGGGCAATCCGTCCGTCTTGCGATCGACGCTGGCGGCACAAATCCCGTCGCCATCGAAGGCAACCGCAAGTAAGCGTTCCGATTTCTTTTTTGGTTTTGAGAAAAATCTCATGCCCACCGACTGTAAGAAAAGCAACACGCGAAGTTCGCGCGCTAGCAGCTTGATTATATTCAAGTTTCATGGGCGACTCTGCGCATTTTTACGCAAGGCAACGAAAACCGTCTGTTTTCCACCGCAAACAATTCCGCATGGAAATAAATAGCCGGTGGAATGCGCGAATTGGGGCATTTTCGCCCTATGGCGGGCGCATAATTGACGTAGAGCACATGCTAAAATCGACAGCATGTTGACGATGACCCCAGCGCGGCGCCTGCGCCACGTACTTGCCGGACTGGCGCTTGCGCTGGCGGCGGCGGCCGCCCACGCCGCCCCAGCCTCGCCAAGCTACAGTTTCAATGGTGGCGCCGTCGCAGGCTGCACCCGGTCGGGCACCACCTATGCCTGCGCCAGCCTGCCCCTGTCGGGTTCAACTGACAGCATGACGATCGCCAGCGGCTACACCGTCAACGTCAGCTCCAGCATCACCGTGGGCGCCAACCAGACCCTCGCGATGAGCGGCACGGCGCGCCTGACGACCACCGGCGACCTGGACATCGCCAACGTCGACAAGTCCCAGCTGCAGATCGACGGCGGATCGCTGGCGGCCGGCGGCGTGTTTCGCTACGGTATCGAGAAGCAATCCATCACCGCCGACGTCAGCGCGGCATCGATGGTCATTGGCGAAGGCGACGGCGTGAAGAATTCCATCAACGGCAACCTCACCTCGACCGGCCCGATGGTACTGGGCGCGAGGGCCAAGGTGACCGGCAACATCAGTGCGACCACCATTACGACGGGCGAGAAGGTTTCGATCAGCGGCAACATTAGCGCCTCGAGCTCGTTTACCCTGTCCTCGGACGGCAAGGTGGATGGAAACATTAGCGCACCGGTGGTGACCCTGGAGGATGACAAATCCAATGTGACCGGCGACATCACGGCCGCGACCTCGCTCTCGCTGGGCTCGAAAACCACGGTCACCGGCACGGTCAAGACCGGCACCTTGACCCTGCGCGATTCGGACGCCACCATCAAGGGCGATGCCACCGTCACCAGCGCCATCCTGGGCAACAAGGGCGAGGTCACCGGCAATATTTACTGCAGCGCGGGCAATACCGCGGGCCACTGCGATTGCGTCACCAACAATAGCGGCTACGCCATTAACGCGTCCCACGGCCCCTCTTGCCCGGCCACCGCCGCGGCCGGGCCGCACCATTACCTGATCAGCCACCCGGGCAGCGCCCTGACCTGCTCCCCCGCCTCCGTCTCGGTGAAAGCGTGCGCCAACGCCAGCTGCAGCACGCTGTACACCAGCAAACCGACCATGGTGCTGGGGCCGACCAGCCAGAACGTGGCCATGGAAGCCGACGGCGAAAACCAAGTCTCGGTGGCGCTCACGAGCGACGGCGTCAGCACCTTCTCGACCTCGTCGGGAAGTTACGCCTGCCTCAACACCGACACCGCCAGCACCGATTGCAAGATCACCGTCAGCAAGGCCGGTTTCGTGCTGTCGGCCCCCGCCCACGTGGCCGGAGCCGGCACCACCCTGACCATCAAGGCGGTCAAGGAAGCGAACAGCGCCGTCTCGTGCGCCCCGGCCTTTACCGGCACCAAGAGCGTCACCTTCAGCTGCGGCTACACCGACCCGGGCAGCGGCAGCCAGGCCATCCTCATTGGCAACGCCAGTTGCGGCGGCGCCGTCAGCCTGAGCTTCGACAGTACGGGCACGGCCACCACGCCGTTCGGCTACGACGACACCGGCAAGGTCAGTGTCAAGGCCAGCCAGACTGGGCCGACCATGGAAGGATCGACCACCGTCATTACCGGGCCTAGCCGCTTCGGGTTCAGCAACAACGTCTACAACAACCCGCTCGATCCGGCCCAGCCGACCAAGAACCCCATGGCAGGTGCCGGTTTCACATCCAAGCTCACCGCCTACAACTACAAGAACGCGCTCACGGCCAACTTCGGGAAGGAAACGTCGAAGCCCTCCGTGGCGCTGAGCCATGCGCTGTGCAACAACACCGGTGGCGTCGCGGGCGGACTCACCCCTGCATCGGTCCAGTTCACCGATGGCACGGTCAGCCCCACCCTGGTCTGGACCGAGGTGGGCAGCATCAATGTCACGGCGACTCTGGCTGCCGGCTATATGGGCAGCACCCTTGGCGCGGTCAGCGCCAGCAGCGGCTGCGTGTTCGGCCCCTTCGTGCCGGCCTGGTTCGAGCTCGTTGCCAAGGAGCCGGCCCGTACCAAGAATTACGCGGGTGAAGCGGTAGCGCTGACGGTGACGGCCAAAAACAGCGCTGGCGCTACCACCCTGAACTATGCCGATGCCACCAAGCTGGCCAAAGACGTCACCTTTTCGGTCGTCGACAAGACCTTACAGACCGTCAATCCTGGGCCGGGCACCGTCACTGCCGAAACGCTGCCGGCGAAAGACTTTATCGATGGCGTGGCCACATCCGGCGCGCCGGTGTACACCTACAACACGGTCAGGACCGCCCCAGCCACGGTGCTGTTTCGCGCCACCAACGCCGACGGGGTAAGCTCCAAGGGTCACATCGAAATCACCCGCACCGTGCGTAGCGGCCGGATACGCGTCTACAACCGCTTCGGCAATGCCAAGGGCACGCTGCAACTGCCGGTGACGGCGGAATTCTGGACCGGCAGCTCGTGGGCCCTGAGCGATGACGACGAAGTGGATATCAACATTCCGGCCACGGCCATTGCCCTGTCACCGGCCGGTGCGCCAATCATGTCGCCACTGGCCGGGTTCAAGATTGCCAAGGGTCAGGGCAAGCTGGCGCTAACGCCGCTGTCCGGCACAGGTTCGGTTTTCGTGGCCATCAACCTGGGCAGCACGACGGCGGACAACGCCTGCCTTGACACCCACCCCGCCAGCAGCGGCGCCAATCTGGCCTACCTGCGCTCGAACAACGGCAGTTGTGCGAGCACGTACAGCACCGACCCGTCCGCACGCGCCACCTTCGGCGTCTTCTCGCCAGAGACCAAGCGCATCATCCATGTGCGCGAGGTGTTCCGATGAGGCGCGCCCGCGGTTTCACGATGGTCGAGCTGATCGCCGTCATGGTGCTCATGGGGATTATTGCCGCCGTCGCCATTCCCAAACTGGTCGGCGACAGCGCCATAGCCGCTTCCGCCTTTGGCAACCAGGTCATCAGCGCCGTGCGCTATGCCAGCAAATCGGCCATTGCCCATCGACGCCTTGTTTGCCTGAGCAGCACTTCCAGCGAAGTGAAGCTGAAAATCGCCACGGCCGCGGGAGCGGCGAGCTGCGATAGCGACCTGCCCGGGCCCACCAGCGATCCGTATGCCACCACCGATAGCGCCGTGAGCGCCAGCACCACGCTTGCCATGCCTTTGAACTTCCAGCCGGATGGGACCATCACGACCAGCGCCGGCACCGTCGTATCGGGCACCATCAAGATCAATGCCCAGAGCACACTCATCCGCACCATCACCATCGAGGGAGCGACCGGCTATGTGGACTAAACGCCAGCGTGGCGTCACCCTGATCGAGCTGATCGTCGCGATGGTCATCATCGGCGTGGCCGTCGGCGGCATGATGGCCGCCTTTACCGCCACCTCCAAAGGCAGCGTCGACCCGGTGGTGAGCAAGCAGATGGTCGCCGTGGCCGAAAGCATGATGGAGGAAATACTGCTCAAACCGTATAGCGGCACGAACGGGGCAACGCGGGCGGACTTCACCAACGTGATGAATTACAACGGTTACGCAACAAGCGGGGTGGTCGACGCCAGCGGCAATGCCATCACCGAGCTAGCAGGCTACAACCTTGCTGTCGCGGTCACTGCAGTGTCGCTGACGAACGTGCCCACTCCGGACGCCTACAGGATCCAGGTGACCGTTTCGCATGGAGCCGACAAATTCGAGCTCCAGGGGTGGCGGACAAAACCATGAAGAATGCGCGCGGATTCACCCTGGTAGAAATGATCGTGGTCATCGTCCTGATCGGCATCATGGGCGGCACCATGGTCATGTATTTCAAGCCGGCGCTCCAGGCCTATCAGGCGGTGGGGCGGCGCGCCGGACTGAGCAACCAGGCCGATACCGCGCTGCGCATGATGAGCAACGAAATCCGCTCCGCCGTGCCCAATTCGCTGCGCGTGGTGAATTCGCAGTGCTTCGAACTCGTGCCCAGCTCCGATGGCGGACGCTATCGTACCGGCCCGAACATTAGCTGGGATACCGCGCACACCACCAATCCCAGCCGCTACATCGACATGAGCGAAGCGGTGCAGGTCTTCGACGTGCTCACATCGTTTACGACCACGCCGACGCCCGGTGACTACCTTGTCATCGGGAACCAGAATACCGACGACGTTTACAATCTGGTCAACGTCGGCGAAATCGCCAGCATCCAGGTCCCGCCGCCCAGCACGCAATTGGGTCAGAGCAGGATCACCCTCACTGCGCCCCGCCAATTCCCGGTCGGCTACGATGGTGGCCGCTTCCTGATCATTCCCAAGGCCAAGCAGGCGGTCACCTATTTCTGCTCCGGTGCCGGCACAACGCCGGCCGCGGACAAGACCGGCACAGGCACGCTGTACCGCTATAGCGCCTACGGTTTCAAGGCGGCGGCGGCATGCCCGCCAGCGAACGCGAGCAGCGCGAAAGTTGCAAGCAAAGTGGCCAGCTGCAAGTTCACCTACGATCCCAACGCCGGCGCCACCCAGCAGAGCGGCTACATGCAAATGCAACTGACCCTCAGCGACGAAGGCGAATCCGTATCGCTCAGCTACGGTGCTCACGTGGACAACGTGCCATGAGCCGACAGCGCCAGGGGCAGCAAGGCTTCGCCTACATCGCCGCCATTGTGCTGCTGGTGGTCATGGCCGCCCTGGCCCTGGCAATGATCCGCCTGACCACCACCCAGCAGACCACTGCGGACCAGGATGTGCAAGGCGTGCGCGCCAACCAGGTCGCCCGCGCGGGGGTGGAATGGGGGCTGTACCGTATCCGTAGCGGCAATTGCGCGGCAAGCACGACCCTGAGCGACTTCGCGTCCGACACGGGTTTTCGCGTCACCGTCAACTGCAGCGCCAACCCATACCCTGAAGGTGAGCGTCCCGCCAATACCTCGTGGATCAAGACCATCTATCAAATCACCGCGACGGCCTGCAATGGCAGCGGGGATTGTCCCGACAACGCCATCGCCGCCCGGGTCGATTATGTGGAGCGCAAACGCGTGGCAACGGCTTGCATCGCCGCCGGCAACATCGACTGCTATTCGCCGGACTAGTGTCGTGTTGCGCGCTTGGGGCCGCGAATAGAAATAATGCGTTTGCGCGCCAGGCGAGGCGAGGACTTGCAACGACGCATGGCACGCAAAGGCGTATTTTTATGCGGCAACAAGCGCGCAACACTACACTAGGCCCTCATATGCAGCCTGGAGCGCAAACCTGACGGCACCTCACGCGCCAAGTTGGCGCGCCTTACGGCGGCGCTGCCCCAAGGCAAGCAGACCGGTGACAAATAACATCGCCGAGCCTGGTTCGGGAACCCGCGCGATGCCTTCGATGACATCGTTCTGGCAGGTTTCACCCCAGTGCAGGGCGATGAAGGCGGCACTGGCCAGTCGGGTTCCGTCCGTATCGAAAGTAAAGGCCAGGGATCGGTCGGCCTCGACCGCCCATGCTCCGGTAATGTGTGTATCGATCGCGCTCGCCGAAGCGGTGTTGAGCGCCGTCGCCTGACTCATCGACGGCTATTCGCCGGACCTGGCCCTCATAGCAAAAAGCCGCCCGGTTTTACCCGGGCGGCTTTTTGGTTTCGTTGCCCGCTCACACGGGCTGGATGCGCTTAGCAGCCGGTCGACGACGCCGTCACTTCGACCTTTGGCGAACCGCCACTTGCCGCCTGCGTGTACTTGACAAAGCAGGTCAAACCGTGGGCGTTACCCGCCAGGCTTTGCGGAACGATCGCCAGCTCACCTTCCGCGGTGGCCGGTGTATTGTCGGTAGCGTCTTTCGATGGCAGGATGATAATCCAGTCGGTGGCGGTCAAGCCGGCGGCAGCAGCGAAGGCTGCACCCGCAGTCGGATAGTTGTTCGTCATGCTGATGGTAGTGCCTTCCAGTGCCACGGCAGTACCCGGCGCGATCAGGTAGCGGCCGTGCGCCATGGCCGAGGTCGCTTCGAGCGCTCCCTTGGCCGCTTTCACGGTGGCCAGACGGGCGTCGCCGCCCATGTCGGCAAACTTGGGCAAGGCCGTAGCCGCCAGAATGCCCAGGATGACGATCACGACGATCAGTTCGATCAGCGTGAAGCCAGCTTGTGCGGTGCCCCGAAGCGTGCGCGGCGATTGCTTGTTCATGTAATTCTCCAAAGGTCGATATCTTGTTTCGTGGAATTAGTTGCTCGACAGAATAACACTACCGTATCACAGTACAGCGTCGCTACTCATCGACTCGTATCAAAGCAAGATCACGCGGCGCGCCGG
>CAMLHI010000102.1 GCA_946479705.1 uncultured Oxalobacteraceae bacterium | reverse complement strand
CCACAGCAGCTCGCGGGCATTCTTGCGCAGCTGGTCGAGGCGGGCTTGCACGCTGGCCGGGTCGAGCCCGCCGGCAATGTCGGTGCGCAGGCTGGCCAGCGCGTCCTCGTTGCGGGTCAGTTCGAAGCGCACGGTCTGCTCGACCCACAGGGTATCGGCGATCAATTGCTCCTGGCGCTCGTTGGTTTCCATCTGGCGCGCCTGCCAGGGCAGCCAGAACAGGATGGCCAGGAACAGCAGCACCAGCAGCACCGGCAGCAGCCAGCGCCAGGGGCCGCCCAGATGGATCGGCCGGGCGAAGGAGACGGGGATTTTCATGCCGGAAGTGTGGACCTTTCAACTAAGCATGCGACTGTGGTTTTCCACAATTGATGTGCTCCATGGCAAGCGGCAGACTGGAAGCTAGCGTATTTCAAAGCGCCACAATATTTAAGATTCCTGGAGACTAGCATGCAGATTAAATCCTTCGTCGTGGCCCTGGCCGCCGCCGTCAGCCTGAGCGCTTTCGCGCAGGCGCCGATCGTCATCAAATTCAGCCATGTGGTGGCCACCGATACGCCCAAGGGCCAGGCCGCCGAGCGCTTCAAGGAACTGGCCGAAAAAGCCACCAAGGGCCGCGTGAAAGTCGAGCTCTATCCGAACAGCCAATTGTACAAGGACAAGGAAGAGCTGGAAGCCTTGCAGCTGGGCGCGGTGCAAATGCTGGCGCCCTCGCTGGCCAAGTTCGGTCCGCTGGGCGTGAAAGAGTTCGAAGTGTTCGACTTGCCCTACATCTTCCCGTCCAAGCAGGGCCTGTACAAGGTCACCGAAGGTCCGGTCGGCAAGAGCCTGCTGCAAAAGCTCGAACCCAAGGGCATCACCGGCCTGGCCTTCTGGGATAACGGCTTCAAGGTCATGTCGGCCAACAAGCCGCTGCTGATGCCGGCCGATTTCCGCGGCCTCAAGATGCGCATCCAGTCGTCCAAGGTGCTCGATGCGCAGATGCGTGCGCTGGGCGCCAATCCGCAGGTGCTGGCCTTCTCCGAGGTGTACCAGGCGCTGCAGACCGGCGTGGTGGACGGCACCGAGAACCCGCCTTCGAATATGTACACCCAGAAGATGCATGAAGTGCAGAAGCACCTGACCCTGTCCAACCATGGCTATCTGGGCTATGCCGTCATCGTCAACAAGAAATTCTGGGACGGTTTGCCGGCCGACATACGCGCCAGCCTGGAAACGGCCATGCGCGAGGCCACCACGTTCGAGAAAGCCATCGCCCAGCGCGATAACGACATGGCCCTGGACGCGATCCGCAAGTCGGGCAAGACCGCCATCCACTCGCCGACCCCGGCCGAAGCGGCGGCATGGCGCAAGGCCTTGCTGCCGGTGCATAAGGACATGGAGAACCGCATCGGCAAGGACTTGCTGAACACGATCGCCAAAGAAGCCGCCAAGTAAGACACACGACCCCGGCAGGGCAGGGGATGTCGCTTGATGCCGGCATCCCGTGCTCCCTCACGCCTTTCTCTTTCTCTCCATACTCCTATGAAAATCCTCGATCGGCTCGAAGAGTGGATCATCGCGACCCTGATGGGCGCGGCGACCCTCGTGATCTTTGTGGCGGTGGTGCACCGCTACCTGTCCGGCCTGCCCCTGGGGGCGGTGCAGGACGCCCTCATCCAGCTCAACACCAGCTGGGCCCAGGAACTGTGCATCTATATGTTCGTGTGGATGGCCAAGTTCGGCGCCGCGTATGGCGTGCGCACCGGCATCCACGTGGGCGTCGATGTGCTCATCAACCGTCTGAGCGGCCCCGTGAAGAACAAGTTCATCGTGTTTGGCCTGCTGGCCGGCGCGCTGTTTACCGGTATCGTCGGCACCCTGGGCGCCAACTTCGTGCATTCCATGGCGCAGACCGACCAGACCTCGGCCGACCTGGAAATGCCGATGTGGATCGTCTACCTGGCCGTGCCGCTGGGCTCCTACCTGATGTGCTTCCGCTTCCTGCAGGTCACCGTCCAGTTTATCAAGACCGGCCACCTGCCCAAGCATGACCACTCGCACGTCGAGGGGCTCGAAGACGAAATCGCCGCCGCCAAGGGAGGTGCTGTATGAATGCCTTGATTATTTTCGTGCTGCTGCTGGCGCTGATGCTGACCGGCATGCCGATCTCCATCTCGCTCGGCCTGACGGTACTGACCTTCCTGTTCACCATGACCAGCGTGCCGATCGAATCGGTGGCGCTCAAGCTGTTTACCGGCATCGAGAAATTCGAGATCATGGCGATCCCTTTCTTCATCCTGGCGGGGAACTTCCTCACCCATGGCGGGGTCGCCAAGCGGATGATCAATTTCGCCACGTCCATGGTCGGCCACTGGCATGGCGGCCTGGCACTGGCCGGCGTGCTGGCCTGCGCGCTGTTTGCCGCGGTGTCCGGTTCCAGCCCCGCGACGGTGGTGGCGATCGGTTCGATCATTCTGCCGGCCATGGTCAGGCAAGGCTATCCCAAGGGTTTCGGCGCCGGCGTGATCACTACTTCGGGCGCGCTGGGCATCCTGATTCCGCCCTCGATCGTGATGGTGATGTATTCGGTCACCACCAATACCTCGGTGGGTGCGCTGTTCATGGCCGGCGTGGTGCCGGGCATCATGCTGGCCTGCCTGCTGGGCCTGACGACCTGGGTCCTGGCCAGGAAGAACGATTACCCGCGCATGGCCAAGGCCAGCTGGGGCCAGCGCCTGCAAGCGTTCCGCAAATGCTTCTGGGGCCTGCTGCTGATCGTCATCGTCATGGGCGGCATCTACTCGGGCAAGTTCACCCCGACCGAAGCGGCTGCCATGGCTGCCGTGTACGCCTTCTTCATCGCTGTGTTCGTCTACAAGGACTTGCGCCTGAAACAGGTGGCCAAGGTGCTGCTCGACTCGGCGGCGATGTCGGCCATGCTGCTGTACATCATCACCAATGCCGTGCTGTTCTCGTTCCTGATGACCAGCGAAAATATTCCGCAAGCGATGGCCACCTGGCTCACCGCCCAGGGCCTGGGCAAGATCGCCTTCCTGCTGGTGGTCAACCTGCTGCTGCTCCTGGCCGGCAACGTGATGGAACCCTCGTCGATCGTGCTGATCATGGCGCCCATCCTGTTCCCGGTGGCGGTCAGCCTGGGCATCAATCCGATCCACTTCGGCATCCTGATCGTGGTAAACATGGAGGTGGGCATGTGCCATCCGCCGGTGGGGTTGAATCTCTATGTGGCCTCGGGCATCGCCAAGATGGGCATTTCGGAACTGACCGTGGCGGTGATGCCGTGGCTGCTGACCATGCTCGCTTTCCTGGCCGTGGTCACTTACGTACCACAAATTTCACTATGGCTTCCGAACTTAATTTACAACTGAAATAATTTCAATTCGCGTATGAAAAAAGCCACAGTTTCCCGAATTAAATACGCTATGATGGGCATCTTTCCTGGCACCATGATGGTGCGTCAAGCGGGAAACCGGATAGGTAAGTTGGGGGAGCAGTAGATAAGAGCACGGTAGTCCATACCGGAGAACATCGAGGAGACGCGCGTTTTAAGAATGCTGTTGGCAATGACCGACCGGCCGAAAATGCGAACCAAATTCAAACGCACCGCAAGGTGCGTTTTTTTTCGCCCTGGCCTGGGGACTCGCCAAACCTACTGCGCGGCGCAATTTTCGTTCTGCGATGCTCGCCGTACCGTATGTACGGCTGCGCTTCTCGAACGAAACTTGCACCTGCTCGCTACGGTTTTGCGAGGCCCCCGTTACGCCCGTAATTCCTCCCTCCTGGCCTGTGGCCCTTTTTTTCGCTTCCGCTAGGCGCTACACTGTGCCCATGAATTCTTCCACCGGCAGCGAACTTTTTTGTGCGATCGTACCCGCGCCTTTCGGCGCCATCGGTATCCGTACGGCCGATTCCAGGGTTCGCGAACTGGTTTATTTGCCGCACCATTTTGGTGCAAAATTGCCGGCGAATCTCACTGCGGAATTGGCCGCCGCACAGGTGGCTCGCTACCTGGCCGACCCCGATTTTGCCTTCGATTTGCCGCTGGTCCAGGCCGGCACGGCCTTCCAGCACAAGGTCTGGGCGGCCATCTCGGCTATCCCGCGCGGCACGGTGTCGACCTACGGCCAGGTCGCCAAACTGATCGGCTCGGCGCCGCGCGCGGTCGGGCAGGCTTGCGGAGCCAACTGGTTCCCGCTGATTATCCCTTGCCACCGCGTCACCGCCAGCGGCGGGCTGGGCGGCTTCTCCAATCACGACGACGAAAACGGCTTTCACCTGGCGGTCAAGCGCTGGCTGCTCAAGCATGAAGGTGTCAGCAACAGTCCATGGCAGCAGCAGTCAATCTTCAGCTGATCGACACGTTCTGCGACGCCTTGTGGCTGGAGCAGGGCCTGGCGAAAAACTCCATCGATGCCTATCGGCGCGACCTGCAGCTGTTCGCGCGCTGGCTGGAAGTCACGCGGCCGGACCGCGCCGGCCTGTTGGAGGTGCAGGGGCACGATCTGGAAGCGTATTTTTTTGCGCGCCATGAAGAGACCAAGCCAAGCTCGGCCAACCGGCGCCTGTCGGTGCTCAAGCGCTTTTACCAGCTGGCGCTGCGCAACCGCCAGATCAGCGTCGACCCTTGCCTGAAACTCCCTTCGGCCAAGCAGCCGCAGCGCTTCGTGCACACCCTGTCCGAAGCGCAGGTCGAAGCCTTGCTGGCCGCGCCCGATGTCAACACCCCGCTGGGCCTGCGCGAGCGCACCATGCTCGAGCTGATGTATGCCAGCGGCTTGCGGGTGTCGGAACTGGTGAGCCTGAAGATGATCGAGCTGAGCCTGAACGATGGCGTGCTGCGCATCACCGGCAAGGGCAGCAAGACCCGCCTGGTGCCCTTCGGCGGCGAAGCGCGCGACTGGATCGAGCGCTACCTGCGCGATGCGCGCGGCGTGATCCTCGACGGCCAGCTCGACGACGCCTTGTTCGTCACCGCGCGCGGCGGACCGATGACGCGGCAAATGTTCTGGGTGCTGATCAAGAAACACGCGCTCAAGGCCGGTATCGGCGCGCCCCTGTCGCCGCATACCTTGCGGCATGCCTTCGCCACCCATCTGCTCAACCATGGCGCCGACCTGCGCGTGGTGCAGTTGCTTCTGGGCCACTCGGACATTTCCACCACCCAGATTTACACCCACGTGGCGCGCGAGCGCATGAAGCAGCTGCACAAGGACCATCACCCGCGCGCTTAATTCCAATGGGGCGCGCATATCTGGGTCATAATGGGGACGCAAGCGTTCCCGTTTCCGATAACCCAAAGAGGTGATACATGGCTAAGACTAATTTCCAATATGAAAAGCGACAGCGGGAATTAGAAAAGAAGAAGAAGGCGGAAGAGAAAGCCAGGAAGAAACTGGAAGCGAAGAACAGTCCGGGCGGCGCCGATGAGGCACCGGAGGACGATGACGACGGCGCCGATGCCGCACCGCAGGAGCAGGCTTCCTCCTGATTGAGCAGCGGCCCCGCCCGCGGGGCAGCGCCTTTACGCCGCTTCCACCAGCTTCGCTTCGACCGGCGGCGCTTCTTCCTTCCCCTTGAAATAGCGCGCCGCACGCTTGCCCAGCTTGTCCAGGTAGGTGTAGGCCACCGGCACCACCACCAGGGTCAGCAGGGTTGAGGTAATCACCCCGCCGATCACGGCCCGCCCCATCGGGGCCTGCGATTCGCCGCCATCGCCCACGCCGATGGCCATGGGCAACATGCCGAACACCATCGCCAAGGTCGTCATCAGGATCGGCCGCAGACGCACCTGGCCGGCCGCCAGGATGGCATCGTGCTGGCTGAGGCCGGCGCGCTGGCCGTGATTGGTGAAGTCCACCAGCAAGATGGCGTTCTTGGTCACCAGACCCATCAGCATCACCACCCCGATCACCGAGAACATATTGAGCGTGCTGCCGGTCACCAGCAGCGCGATCATCACGCCGATCAGCGACAGCGGCAGCGACACCATGATGGCGATCGGCTGCAGGAAGCTGCCGAACTGCGAGGCCAGCACCAGGTAGATGAAGATCACCGCGATACCCAGCGCCGTGGCGGCGCCGGCCATGGTTTCTTCCATCTGCTGGGCATCGCCGCCGACGTCGAAGCGCACGCCCTCGGGCAGCTCGATCTCCTTCATGGCTTTCTTGACGTCGGCATCGACGTCGCCGCCGGGCCGGCCTTCCACCCCGGCGTACAGCGCCACGCGCCGCTCCAGCGCCTGGCGCTTGAGCACCTGCGGGCTGGTGGAGGGCACGAAGTCGACCACCTGGCGCAGCGGCACCATCACCGGGCTGCCGGCCGCGTCGCGGTTGCTGGAGGCGAGCGACAGGTCGGCCAGGTCGGCCACCTTTTCCCGCCCCGACTTGGGCAGCTGCACGTTGACATCGTAGTTCTGGCCGTCCGGCGCCAGCCAGCGGCTGATCTGTTCGCCCGCCACGAAGGGCCGCAGGGCGCTGCCGATCTGCTGGGTCGACAGGCCCAGGTCGCTGGCCAGTTCATTGTCGATCTTTACCACCGTGGACGGATTGGCGCCTTCCTGGCTGTATTCCAGGTCCGCAACGCCCTTGATCGCCCGCATCTTGTCCATCAGCTTGTGCGCCACGTAATCGAGCTTGGCTTCATCCTGGCCGAGGATGGCGATGAAGATCGGTTTCCAGCCCACCGACATGGTGATGCCGGCGATCGGTTGCAGGCGTTCGCGGATGGCCTGTTCCAGCTGCTTTTGCGAGCGCCGGTGGGTGCGCTTGACGTCGGTGAGCTTGAGGTTGAGCTGGGCGGTGTTGCGGCCGCCGTCCCAGGTGCCGACCACGGTACTCACGCTGGCAATTTCCTGGAAAGGCTTGAGGGCCGCCTCGACCTGCTGCACCTTGCTGTCGGTGTACTGCAGGCTGGAACCGACCGGGGTCTTGAAGTGCAGCTGGATGAAGCCGTTGTCGGTCTCGGGGAACATTTCGCCGCCGATCATCGGCACCAGCGCCAGGCTGGCGACGAACAGGGCCAGGGCCAGCGCCAGGGTGCTCTTGCGCCAGGCCAGCGCGGTCTCCAGCACCTTGCCGTACCACCCGTGCAGGCGCTCGATAGCGTGCTCGATGCGCTCCATCACGCGGCCCAGCCAGGGCACATACCTGAAGCGGTCCTTGACCGGATCGCGCCACACCGAGGACAGCATCGGATCGAGCGTGAAGCTGACGAACAGCGACACCAGCACGGCCACCGCCACGGTGATGC
>CAMLHI010000101.1 GCA_946479705.1 uncultured Oxalobacteraceae bacterium | reverse complement strand
GGCTCGTCGACCGGCACGGGGTCGGGCGCGCGATGGAACTCGACGGTAACTGGATGCATGGCGGACGCTCCTGCTGATGAAACTTTGACATTAGCATGACTGGCCAGCGGGGCGCGTTCGCTAGCTTCAGGCGCGGTTGATGAGCGCCTCGAAACGTTCTGTACTGTCGAGCACGGCATCGAACGACGGGATATGCCCAAACACCATTCCCGCCATCGCTGCGTAATCGCGCGCCAAAGCATCGCGCATGGCACCGCCCGGGGTCAACGTAAATGTACCGGGCGCCGCAACGTCAAGACCCAAGGCAGTACTGCCAAAGAACAGTCGTGCATGTTGAGCGCAATCGTTCGCCAGCGCGCGATTGGCGCGCCATTCATCGATCAATGGAACCTGCATGAGCTGATGCACATCGTAGTAGTGGCGCGAGACACGCTGGCCGCCGTGTCGCAATTCACCCCTGCGGTCGTGCCACTGTCGCAATCCGTGCAGGATCAGGATCTTGTCCCAGAACGTGCGCTCGGGTTTCACCGTGACGACCCCGCCGACGTGCAGGTCGAGATCGGGCACGTCCGCAGCGACATAGGGCGTTACCGTAGCAACGACATGTGGATCGAGCGCGGACTTGGCGCCGGCCTCGATCTTGACGGCGGAGCGTACATAACCGTCATTGCGGGCGGTCACCGCCGGGTACCAGAACGACAAAGTTTGCCCATCATTGTCGTCTGGATCGGCTTCCAGGCGAAAACGCTGTGTCGGGACCGCTTCCGCCGCGATCCCCGAAAGCTGCGTCGCTAAAGGGCCAACAATGTAGGTTTGACAGGCATCGCGGATCGCGGCAAGGCGTGCGCGACGCTTCTTGCCGCTCAAGGCTTCAAGGTCATTTACGTCGGCAGCGTGTCCCAAGTCATCACGAAACACTGTGATGTCGATGTCCTCAGAAAAGCGGGAAATGAGACCAAACGCCTTTGAGAGCGACGTGCCGCCTTTGAAGAGTAAGCGAGGACCGCCAGGCGCCAGACCGTTGAACAGCGCGTCCAGTACCCAGCAGACCCAGAAATCTTTTTCGACGTTTTGAACGGCGGTGCCCAGGCGGGCTGCAGTCGCCAGAAACAGATCCCGCCGCTCAGCATCGCTGGCCACGATGACGCTCCGGAAATGCGGATTCACAGGATCTCTTCCTGCACGTGCGTCAGCTCTTCATCAGCGATCAACTCGCGCAGGACATCCTGCATCCAGGACGGCAACATCCTGAATCCGTCCCGCAAGTCCCGCCGGATGGCTTCGCCATGGACCGGCTCCGCCATGATCTTTCCCAGCTTTTTCAGTAGCACCGATCGCTCCGATGTCAGGCTATCTTTCAACCAATACAGCGCCTGCACAACCCGCATTGCTGGGCGCCCGGCCCAGTAAAGACGACTCGGCGCTGTCTGCTTGAATTCGATGGTGAGTCGATCGATTTGAATGTCACGCCGGCGCGTCTCGGTATGGATGGTCACGCACGCGGGAACGGCATCGGTAAGGCCAAGGTCGTTGGCGGCGGTCATGCCGTCTACAAGCAAACGCAATTGATCGCGGCGCGCGACGGCGTCCGCTACTTTTCGATAGTCAATCCGCGTGGGCCGCTTGGTCAGGCTGTTCATTCCAGGTCTGTCGTACAGGCCCCGGTCGATGCGACGCAATGCTCCCGCATGAACCAGGCGCTGAAGGGTTTTGTCGATCGCGTCTCGGTTCCCAAACACGGCAAAGTCCGACGGGACCCAAACGTGCCCGGGTTCGCCCGCGTCGATCAAGGCTTCGATTTGTAGCTTCAGATCTGACATATGCCCTCCGTCCGATATTTATACACATTTTTCGGACATCGCGCAAATTGCGTCCGGAAAATGTATATAAATTTCGGACAAAAATTAATTTTTCCAGCCGGCGTAATCGACTTCAGCACCTTGCCATTCTCATCGAACATTGTAATTTTGGCCGTGCCATCCGCACTCTCGGAGAGTGCATGCGCGTCTTGGCGTAGGCTAGGAAGGCGCGTGCAGGAGACACGCTCGATTCATCCGCGCATGGCCTGCCTGACGTACTTCTCCAGCCAGACATTGGTCTCGTACAGCATGTGCATGATCGATTCGCGCGCCCGGTAGGCATGGCTTTCATTGGGCAGCATCACCAACCGCGCGGTGCCGCCCAGCCCCTTGATGGCCTGGAACATGCGCTCGCTCTGGATCGGGAACGTACCGGAGTTGTTATCCTGCTCGCCGTGGATCAGCAGCATGGCGTCCTTGATCCGGTCCGCGTGATTGAACGGCGACATGGCCTGGTACACCTCGGCGGCGCTCCAGAACTGCCGCTCTTCGGACTGGAAACCGAAGGGCGTCAAGGTGCGGTTGTAGGCGCCGCTGCGCGCGATGCCGGCCTTGAACAGGCGCGTGTGCGCCAGCAGGTTGGCGGTCATGAACGCGCCGTAGGAATGGCCGCCGACAGCGATGCGGTGGCGCTCGGCCACGCCGCGCCGCACCACTTCATCGACCGCCGCCTCGGCGCTGGCCACCAGCTGCGCCAGGTAAGTGTCGTTCGGTTCGGCCTCGCCCGCGCCGACGATCGGCATCGAGGGATTGTCCAGCACCGCGTAACCCATCGCCAGCATCGGCGCCGGGCCCCAGAAGCTGATCGAATTGAAGCGGTAGGGCGAACCGGTGGTCTGGCTGGCCGCGCTGGCGCTCTTGAACTCCTGCGGATAGGCCCACATCAGCAGCGGCAGCGGCCCGTCGCGCGCGGGATCGTACCCGGCCGGCAGCATCAGCGTGGCGGTCAGGTCGACTCCGTCGGCGCGCTTGTAGCGGATCTGTTCCTTCTGCACGTCCTTCAGATGCGGAGTCGGGTGGGGAAAATCGGTCAGCGCGGTCAGCTGCGCATCGCCATCGAGATTCAGGTCGCGGATATAGAAGTTGGGGCGCTCGGTGGGCGCCTCGCGCGTGGTGAGTATCCGCGTGCCATCCGCCACCAGCACCGCGACCACGTTCTCGTAATACGGCGCGGCGCTCTGGAACAGACGCTGGCGCGTTTTGGTCGCCAGGCTGAAACGGTCGAGGAAGGGGCGGTCGCCCTCTTCCGAGGCGCCGTGGCCGTCGAGCAGGATACTGTCGTCAGGCCCCAGCAGCAGGCGCTGGCGCCCGGCCCCGTCGGACATCGTGACCGGCTCGCCAGGATGGTTGTAGCGGTCCTCGTCCGAAAAGGCGAACACCTGTTCCGGCGCGGTCTCCGGCCGGTCCGGATGCACGCGCCAGGTCTTGACCGCGCGTGTCTTGTACCAGCTTTCGGTAATCAGGGCCAGGTCGCCGCGGCCCCACTGGGCGTCGTTATAGCGCGATTCGAGGCGCGCCAGGACCTGCGGCGCCTCCGCGAACGGCGCGCCCTGGCAGTAGACGATATCGCGCACCGCCACCTGCACGGCCGGGTCGCCCCCGTCCTGCGCTTCGGCCCACACCAGCGTGGCCGGGGCGTCGCCGCGCCAGCTGACATGGCGCACGCCCGGCGACACGGCATCGTTCCCCGGCGGCAGCCCTTCCTCCAGCGGCCGCTGGGCCACCAGGTGCACCACCTTGCCGGCCAGGTCGCGCACGTCGATGCGGCGCGCGAACGACGATGCCGGCACCATGTACGAGAACGGCCGCTGCAGCGCCTGGGTCAGGATGTACTGCCCGCCCGGCGCCACCGAGGCGCCGGTGAACATGTCCGGCGCGCCCAGCTTCCTGACTTTGCCGTGCAGGTCCACCAGCGCCAGCTGGGTGGTGGCGTAATGCTCGAACAGGCGCGCGTCGTCTTCGCTCCTGAGCAGGTCGGCATACGTGCGCAGCTGGCGCGTGCGGCTGCTCTCGCCGGTGTCCTGCACGCTCGGCCCGGCCGGCACGCCGGTGCCCTGCGGCGCGCGGCCCTGCGTGGCCGCCTTGAGGTAGACCAGCAGCCCGCTGGCATTGGGCAGCCAGCCGAAGCCGCCGCCGGAGATGTACGACAGCGGCCGCGTGGTCAGGCGCCGCGCACTGGCCGCCTCCACATCGACCAGCCACAGCTCCACCGCCCCGCCGCCGCCCTTCTCCGCGTAAGCCATGTGCGAGAACGCCAGGTAGCGCTGGTCGGGCGACCATGCGCTCGACACCAGCCGCAGCGGCTTGGGCAGGCCGCTGATGGCGGTCTCCCTGCGCGTGTCGATATGCAGGATGCATAAGCCGCTGCCGAACGAGAAGCGGCTGGGCGAATAGGTGCGCGGGTTGATGCGCAGGCCGGCCAGCTTCAGTTCCGGCTGCGCCACCTCGGCGATGCTGGGCAGCGCGGGCGTGTCGATCATCGCGGCCAGATCGCGCCGCGGGGACAAGGCCAGCGCCGGTGGGCGCGCCGCATCGACAATGGCCTGCAGCGCTTCGGGCGGCAGCCGGTACTGGGTATTCTCATGCGGCGACGCCTCGGCAAGGGCGGGAACACTGGAGCGCATCGGGGCCTCTGGAAAAAAGATGCCCCATGGTGCGCACTTCGTGTTCCAAAGTCAAATGATTGCCGCGAAGTATTTTCAACCGATTTAACCCGGTCTTGCCAGCGCCGCCGTTTCACTCAGCAGGCCGGATGTCCGGCATTCTGGAGATTGCCATGCTGCGCTGCCTCGCCCTGCTGCTCACCGCTTTTCTGACATTGACGAACGCCCATGCCAACAGGCTTCCGCCCCGGCTGCCCCTGATGGCCACGGTGCCCGACGCCGTGCCGATCCGCCTGCAGTCCCTGAGCATCAGCAGCGAGATCAGCGGCACGCTGGCCGAGACCACGGTGCGCATGGCGTTCTTCAATCCGAACCCGCGCCTGCTCGAAGGCAGCCTGCAGTTCCCCCTGCTCGACGGCCAGCGCATCACCGCCTTCGCGCTCGATATCGACGGCATCTTGCGCCCCGCGGTCCCGGTCGACAAGGCCAGGGGCCGCGAAGTGTTCGAGTCCATCGTGCGGCGCGGGGTCGATCCCGGCCTGCTGGAAGCCACCCAGGGCAATAACTTCAAGCTGCGCGTCTACCCGATCGCGGGCGGCGGCACGCGCACGGTCGAAATCAAATACAGCGAGGCGCTGGCGCGGCGCGGCGCCCAGTGGCGCTACCGCCTGCCGCTCGATTACGGCAGCGTCGACGATTTCGACCTGAACATCAAGGTCAACGACAAGGGCGCGCCGCCCGCGCTGGCGGGCAGCCTGAGCGACCTGCATTTCGACGCCGTCGACGGCAGTTACCGCGCGCGCTTTTCGCGCCAGGGCTTTGCCGCCGCCGGCGTGGTCGAACTGGCCATCGACGCCAGCGCGCAGCCACGCGTCTACCGCCAGCAGTTCCAGGGCGAGACCTACTTCGTGGCCGACATCCCGGTCGATGCACCGGCCACCCGCCGCGCCGCGCCGCGTACCATCGGCCTGCTGTGGGACAGTTCCGGCTCGGGCGCCAGGCGCGCCCTGGCCGCCGACCTGGCGCTGCTCGAACGCTACCTCGTCACCCTGGGCCAGGTCGACGTGCGCCTGATCCGTCTGCGCGACCGCGCCGACAAGCCGCTCACTTTCAGGATTCGCGGCGGCGACTGGAGCGCCCTGCGGCGCGAACTCGAAGCCACCGTGTACGACGGTGCCAGCGCCCTGGCCGACTGGCCCGCGCAGGCGGACGCCGACGAATACCTGCTCTTCAGCGACGGCCTGCTGAACTACGGGCCGGCGCGCTTTCCCAAGCTGTCCGCGCGCCAGCGCCTGTTCGCCATCAGTTCGGCCGCCTCCAGCGACAGCGCGCGCCTGGCAGGACTGGCGGCCAGCCATGGCGGCACGCTGATCGCCATCGACCCGGCCAGACCGGCCGCTGGGGCCGATGCGCTGCTGTTCGAACAGGCGCGCGTGGAGCAGCTCAGCGCCAGCGGCGCCACCGACCTGATGATCGATTCACCCGTGGTCGGCGACGGCATGCTGCGCGTGGCCGGCAAGCTGCAGGCTTCCGGACAGCTGACGCTGACCTTGACGCGCGGCGGCGTAAGCGAGCAGCGCACCGTCGCGCTCGACACCTCCGCCCCGCCCCATCCACTGGCCGCGCATACCTGGGCCGGCCTGCGCCTGCGCGCGCTCGAAGCGGAGTTCGACGCCAACCGCGGCGAGATCGGCCGCATCGGCCGCAAGTTCGGCATTCCGACCCGCGAGACGTCCCTGATCGTGCTTGAGCGGCTGGAAGACTATCTGAGCTACGAGATCGAACCGCCGCCCGCGCTGGCGACAGCCTTCCAGCGCCTGCGCGAGCTGCGCGGCAATCCGCGCAAGACCAGCTACGGCAATCACATGGACGATGTGCTGCGCCGCTTCGAACGGCGTGCTGCGTGGTGGGAGCGGCCGGAGCGGAATAATGTCTGGCCATCGAAGCCTATGCCGGTCGCCAGCGGATCGTTGGCGATGCCGCCACCTCCGCCCTCCTTCCGGCAGTCCGAGGCGGAACCGAGCGTAGAAAACGTCATCGTCACCGGCCAACGCGCCTCCCTGAGCAGCGCCATGTCGATTGCGCCCGCCGCGCCGGCAGCCAAACTGGAATTCACGCCGGGCCCCGAGTTCCGCAGAATCGCGGCGGCAGCGCCTGGCGCCGGCTCACGCGTTCCGGCCCAGCCAACTGGCGGCACCGGACTGGCAAAGTGGGTGCCGAACGCGCCCTACGTTGAACGCCTGCGCGATGCGCCGCGCGAGCAGGTGTACGCGCTCTACCTCGATGAGAAGCCCTCGTACGAGAACAGCAGCGCGTTCTTCCTGGACGTGGCCGACATCCTGGTCGACAAGGGCCAGCGCGACCTGGCGCTGCGGGTGCTGTCCAACCTGGCCGAGATGGACCTGGAAAACCGCGCGGTGCTGCGCATCCTGGGCTACCGCCTGCTGCAGGCCGGCGCGCCGCAGCTGGCCGTGCCGGTATTCGAGAAGGTCCTGCTGCTGGCGCAGGAAGAACCGCAATCGTGGCGCGACCTGGGCCTGGCCTACGCGGCCGCGGGCCAGCCGCAGCTGGCCATCGACAAGCTGTACGAAGTGGTAATTCGGCCGTGGAATGGGCGTTTCCCGGAAATCGACGCGATCGCGCTGGCCGAGATGAACGCCATCATCGCCACCAGCAAGGTGAAGCTCGATGTGAGCCGCATGGACCCGCGCCTGCTGAAGAACATGCCGCTCGACCTGCGCGTGGTCATGACCTGGGATGCCGATGCCTCGGACATGGACCTGCGCGTCATCGACCCGAGCGGCGAGCAGTGCGACTACC
>CAMLHI010000100.1 GCA_946479705.1 uncultured Oxalobacteraceae bacterium | reverse complement strand
GCGGATCGGCCATCTGGACCTTGACGGTGCCGGCGGCCACGCGCTCGCTCAGGGTCGCGAATTCCTGGCGCAGGGCCGGGAAGGCGCGCTGGCAGGCGCGGTCGGCGGCGCACTGCTTGAACAGCAGCTCGAGCGCGGCCTGGCCGTCGCGCCCGCCGGCCGGGATGATCTGTTCGGGCGCGGCCACGCCGTCCAGGATCAGGGCGCGGGTGCTGGCGGGGAACTGGCGCGCATAGGCTTGCGCCAGGCGGGTGCCGTAGGAGCCGCCCCACAGGTTGATGCTGCGGTAGCCGAGCGCGCGCCGCACCAGGTCGAGGTCGCGCGCGGCGTTGGCGGTGGTGTAGGCGGCAAACGCTTGCTTGAAGCGAGCCAGGCAGGCGCGCACGCTGGCTTCCTGTTCGGCCTGGCTCATGTCGTCGGCATCGTCGGGCGCTTCACAGTCGAGCTTGCCGGAGCGGCCGGTGCCGCGCTGGTCGATGAAGACGATGGCGCGGGTGGCGCGGATGCGCCGGAAGGTGTTGCTCAGGAGCGCGACCACGTCGCTGCCGGCTTCGCCCGGGCCGCCGGCCAGTACGAACAGCGGGTCGGGCCGGGCCGATTCGCGAAAGGCCGGGGCCACGGTGACGTGGATGGCGAGGCTGGCGCCGCCCGGCTGGCGGTAGTCCAGCGGCACTTTGACCGTCATGCAGCGCAAGCCTTCTTCGGAGCCGGGCAGGTGGCAGGAGCGGCCCAGCTGTTCCGGGTCGGCGGCGCACGCGGGCGCGGCGGCGCAGCAGGCCAGGGTCAGCAGCATGGCAAATCGGACAATGAAATTCACGGAGTCTCCTGGAAGCGACCCGTGCATAGTAGTTTGCCAGTGTTTCCACGGTCAAGCCGCGCTTGACGCCCGGGGTACTGCCGGGGTATAGTAGCCGGCTTTCCGTTTGCTCAGGAAAGACAATAAGGCAGAGTCCGCAGGTTGCAAGAGCGGAACCACCATTTGAGCGATTTATTGATTTAGGAAGTCAACATGAAAACTTTTTCCGCTAAAGGACATGAAGTCCAGCGCGACTGGTTCGTGGTTGACGCGACGGACTTGGTCCTCGGACGTGTTGCCAGCGAAGTGGCACTCCGACTGCGCGGCAAACACAAGCCAGAATTCACTCCTCACGTCGACACCGGCGATTACATCGTCGTGGTTAACGCCGGCAAGCTGCGCGTAACCGGTACCAAAGCCACCGAGAAGACGTACTACCGTCACTCGGGCTACCCAGGCGGTATCTACGAAACCAACTTCAAGAAAATGCAAGAGCGTTTTCCTGGCCGTGCGCTGGAGAAGGCTGTCAAGGGCATGCTGCCCAAGGGCCCGCTCGGCTACGCCATGATCAAGAAGCTCAAAGTGTATGCGGAAGGTTCCCACCCGCACGCGGCCCAGCAACCTAAAGCACTCGTTCTCTAAGGAGCTGACATGATCGGTAACTACAATTACGGCACCGGCCGTCGCAAGAGTGCAGTCGCTCGCGTGTTCATCAAGGTTGGCACTGGCCAAATCATCGTTAACGGCAAGCCAGCCGCCGAGTACTTCTCGCGCGAAACCGGCCTGATGGTGATCCGTCAGCCGCTGGAACTGACCGGCAACGTCGAGCGTTTCGACATCAAGGTGAACGTGCACGGCGGCGGCGAGTCCGGCCAGGCTGGCGCAGTTCGCCACGGTATCACCCGCGCCCTGATCGACTACGACGCAGCATTGAAGGGCGACCTGGCACGTGCCGGTTTCGTCACCCGCGATGCCCGCGAAGTCGAGCGTAAAAAAGTTGGTCTGCGCAAAGCACGTCGCGCAAAGCAATTCTCGAAGCGTTAATTCGTTTCCCCGCGGCGCCTTGGCGCCGTTGCAAAAAAAGCCGCCGTCCGCAAGGTCTGGCGGCTTTTTTCATGGGCGAGCGCAGAATCCTTGCCGGCTGGGGACAGGGCGGTATCGGTGCCTGCGCCCGGCAGCGAATTGCTCACACTGTTAAAATCGCACTTTCGGGCGCAGCCCATTCACTTAATGTCGAGTAAGGAAATCACATGATCAAAGTTGGCATCGTCGGCGGTACGGGTTACACGGGCGTGGAATTGCTGCGGCTGTTGGCTGTTCACCCTGATGTGCAGCTGACCGCGATCACTTCGCGCAAGGAAGACGGCTTGCCGGTGGCCGATATGTTTCCTTCCCTGCGCGGGCGCGTGAACCTGGCGTTCTCGGCGCCGGACAAGGTCGACCTGAAGCAGTGCGACGTGGTGTTTTTCGCCACCCCGCACGGCGTGGCCATGGCGCAGGCGCCGGAACTGCTGGCGGCCGGCGTCAAGGTGATCGACCTGGCAGCCGACTTCCGCCTGAAGGACCAGGCCACCTTCGAGAAGTGGTACAAGATCGAGCACAGCTGCCCGGAACTGCTGCAGGAAGCCGTCTATGGCTTGCCGGAACTGAACCGCGAGGACATCAAGAAGGCGCGCCTGATCGCTAATCCGGGCTGCTATCCGACCACCATGCAGCTGGGCTTTTATCCGCTGCTCAAGAACAAGCTGGTCGACACCAGTTCGCTGATCGCCGATGCCAAGTCGGGCGTGTCCGGCGCCGGCCGCAAGGCCGAGATCGGCACCCTGTTTTCCGAGTCCAGCGACAACTTCAAGGCTTACGGCGTGTCCGGCCACCGCCATACGCCGGAAACTGTGGCTCAGCTGCAACGCTTTACGGGCTTGCCGGTGAACCTGATTTTCACCCCGCACCTGGTGCCGATGATCCGCGGCATGCATGCGACCCTGTACGCGCGCCTGACCTCCAGCATCGATAATGAAGCCCTGCAGGCGCTGTACGAAGAGCAATACAAGGACGATCCTTTCGTCGACGTGATGCCTTTTGCTTCGCATCCGGAAACCCGTTCCACCCGGGGCGCCAACATGCTGCGCCTGGCGCTGCACCGTCCCGGCAATGGCAACACCCTGGTCATCCTGGTGGTGCAGGACAATCTGGTCAAGGGCGCTTCCGGCCAGGCCGTGCAGTGCATGAACCTGATGTTCGGCCTGGACGAGGGCGCGGGACTGCAGCAGATCGCTTTGCTTCCTTAAATTTAGCAAAATTGCAACTGTCCGATCGGCAAGTTCCGACCGGACAGGTCGATCTAGATCAAAGTCGGGGCGAAGAGGCGCGGTAAATTGTCGGAGGGACGTCGTATTGATGAGTCACTTTGAGGAGCGCCTATCATGTTTGGTCGTAATGCAAAAACGGAAGTGGATAGCCTGATCGGTATGTCGGCCCGGATCGAGGGCGATCTCTGCTTCACGGGGGGACTGCGGATCGACGGCGAGGTGCACGGCAATGTGTTCGGCGGCGACGGCGGCGACAGCGTGCTGGTGGTCTCGGAACAGGCGCGCATCGAAGGCGATGTGCATTGCGCCTCCCTGGTGGTGAATGGCTATATCGCCGGCAATGTGTTCGCCACACAACTACTTGAATTGCAGCCCAAGGCCCGTATTGTGGGCGATGTCCATTACAAACTGCTGGAAATGCAGGGCGGCGCCATGGTGACGGGCAAGCTGACGCACCAGCCGGTCGGCGAGCCGGTGTTTCATATTGCCGCAACAGAAGCGCCTGTCGCAGCACCAGTCGCGCCAACAGTCTATAATGGGGTTAATCGTTATCCTAGTAGGAGTCCCACATGAATGCAGTAGCGGAAATTACCGACAACCTGGATGTCATCCCGGCACCGATCATCTTCACCGACAGCGCCGCCCAGAAGGTGGCCCAGCTGATCGAAGAAGAAGGCAATCCCGATCTCAAGCTGCGCGTGTTCGTGCAGGGCGGCGGCTGCTCCGGTTTCCAGTACGGTTTCACCTTCGATGAAATCGTCAACGAAGACGACACCACCATGGTCAAGAACGGCGTCCAGCTGCTGATCGACTCGATGAGCTACCAGTACCTGGTCGGCGCCGAGATCGACTACAAGGACGACCTCGAAGGCGCCCAGTTCGTCATCAAGAACCCGCAAGCCACCTCGACCTGCGGCTGCGGCTCCTCGTTCTCCGCCTGATATCTTCCGTTCGGCCTCTCAGGCCGGATACAGGGCGCCGAGGATCCTGGCGCCCTGCGCCCCGGTAACGCTGGCCAGGTTGCCCGCTTCACGCTGATTGAAGCGGTGACCCAGCCACGCGAAAGCCAGCGCTTCCACCCGGTTGGGCGCCACGCCCAGCGCCGCCGTCGATTCCACCGTTGCCGTTCCGCCCAGCGCTGCCGCCAGTTCGCGCAACAGGGTGCTGTTGTACGCGCCGCCGCCGCACACATACACGGCCTGCACTTCGCTGGCCTGCTGGTGGATGCCGCGCGCGATCGTCAGCGCCGTCAGGTGGGTCAGGGTGGCTTGCACGTCTTCCGGCGGCAAGTCCGGGCAGCCTTTCAGGCGCGCATCGAGCCAGTCCATATGGAACAGGTCGCGTCCGGTGCTTTTCGGCGGCGCCATCCTGAAGTAGGGTTCGTCCAGCAGCGCCTGCAATAAGCTCACGTTGACCTGGCCGCTGGCGGCCCAGGCGCCATCGGCATCGTAGTCCTGCTGGAGATGGCGCGCGATCCAGCCATCCATGAGCACATTGCCCGGCCCGGTGTCGAAGCCGCCCACGCGCCCGTCCGCGTGCAGCACGCTGATGTTGGCGATGCCGCCGATATTGACCACCACCCGGGTCTGCCCGGCTGCGCCGAATTGCGCCTGGTGAAAGGCCGGCACCAGCGGCGCGCCCTGGCCGCCGGCGGCGATGTCGCGGCTGCGGAAGTCCGCGATCACGTCGATGCCGCTCAGTTCCGCCAGCAGGGCCGGGTTATTGGTCTGGCGGGTGAAGCCCAGGTCGGGCCGGTGGCGGATGGTTTGTCCGTGCACGGCGATGGCACGCACCGGGCCGTCGGCGTGCGGCAGCAGCGCTTCCACGCATTCGGCATAGCACGCGGCCAACTGATTGGCGGCCACGGCCTCGCGTTCGATTTCATTGTCGCCCCACGCCTGCAGCGCCATCAATTGCTCGCGCAGCGCGGCGGGGAAGGGCACGAAGGCCGCTTCGATGGTGCGGATGGCCTTGCCGCCGAAGTCGGCCACCACGCCGTCCACGCCATCCATGCTGGTGCCGGACATCAGGCCGATATACAGGGTCGATTGTGCAGTCATGGGAAATTCGCTCGCTGAAGATAAGCGTCATGATACACGCGCCCAAATGCAAACCGCCCCTGAAGCGGGGCGGTTTGTGGGGGAGGCGGGAGGGCTTAGCGGGCAGCCATCGCGGTGCCGGTCGGACGCAGCAGCGCGAAGCGGTGCGTCATGTCGGCGGCGGCAACCTGGAAGCGCGCCATTTCGCTCGAGTTCAACGGTTCCTTGTTGAGCACCTTCAGGGTCGTCGGGTCCTTGGCTTCGCTGCCGACCCGGAATTCATAGTGCAGGTGCGGCCCGGTCGACCAGCCGGTCGTGCCGACATAGCCGATCACATCGCCCTGGTTGACCTTGACGCCCTTGCGGATGCCGGGGGCGAAACGCATCATGTGGCCGTAGGCGGTGGTGTAGTTGGCCCAGTGCTTGAGCACCACGAAATTGCCGTAGCCGCCCTGCACGCCGGCGAAGTCGACCACGCCATCGCCCGAGGCGCGGATCGGGGTGCCCTGCGCGGCCGCGAAGTCGATACCCTTGTGGGCTTTCCATGCGCCCGAGATCGGGTGCACGCGCATCGAGAAGCCCGACGAAATTCGCGAGAATTCCAGCGGCGACTTGAGGAAGGCTTTCTTGAGCGCCTTGCCGTCGAAGGTGTAGTAGCCGCTTTGCTTGCCGGCCGGGTCGTCGAACCACACCGACTGGTAAGTCACGCCGCGGTTGACGAATTCGCCCGCCAGGATGCGGCCGGCGCGCACCATCTCGCCGTCTTGCCAGAAGGTTTCGTAGACCACGTTGAAGCGGTCGCCGCGTTTCAGGTCGGAGCGGAAGTCGATGCTGGTCGAGAACATCTCGATGATCTGGGCGACCACGCTGTCGGGCAGCTTGCCGCCGTCGGTGGTGGCGTCGGTGGCCGAGTACAGCGAGGACGTAATTTCGCGCGAGCGCATTTCAACGCGGCGTTCCAGCTTGGCGGGAGCGGCGTCGGCGATGAACTTGTTGCCTTTGCGGGTAATCGAAATCTGTTTGACGGGATTGTCGAGCTTATCGACAACGGTGGCGCGCAGCCACTGCAGTTCACCGTTTTCGCCGGTCTGCGCTTGCACGCGCTTGCCGGTCTTGAGCTGCATGACGCCTTTGGCGATCTTGTCGGACTTGATGAATTGCACTGCGTCCGGATCGTCAACGCCGAGGCGGTTGAACAGGGCCGACAGGGTGTCGCCGGCGCGGACTCTTTCTTCGTGGATGAATTGCTGCTGGTCCTGCTGCAGCGCGGCGATCTGTTCGGCCAGGTTCGGCAGTTCCAGATCCTGGGCGATCGATTTGACCGGCAGGTCCGACGCATCCGGGGCCAGCGGCGCGACGCCCGCGGCACCGAATGCGCACACTGCAAGAAAGATCGCGCCAGCGCTGATAATGCGCGCCTTTCGCGTCGTTCCTAGCAGGCTGGACCAGCGTTTGCCTGTGATTTTGTTTGTAGGGTTCATGCAATCAGTTAAAATTTGCCGCTTGAACATCCGCGCTATGGACGACTATTTTTCTTATTGTTTTGATTAGTTTTCGTTCGGCAAGATTGATCGGATCGAGCATTATATCAAACTCCTGCGATAGGCCAACCATTTCGTATTTCCCCGGCCAATCGAATTTCAAGCATCTTATCAAGTACTTATGACCTCTACCGCCACCTCCAAGACGCCCGCGGCCGTGCCGCCATCGCCCGCTTTGCCGTTGACGGATGCCGTCCTGGAAGCGCTCGCGATCACCAAACGCGGGGTCGACGAACTGCTCATCGAAAGCGAGTTCGCGCAAAAGCTGGCGCGTTCCGAACAAAGCGGCCAGCCGTTGCGCATCAAGCTGGGCCTGGACCCGACCGCCCCCGATTTGCACCTGGGACATACCGTGGTGCTCAATAAAATGCGCCAGCTACAAAACCTCGGCCACCAGGTCATCTTCCTCATCGGCGACTTTACCTCCATGATTGGCGACCCCTCGGGCCGCAACGTCACCCGTCCGCCCCTGACCAAGGAACAGATCGAAGTCAACGCGATGACCTATTTCAAGCAGGCGTCCTTGGTGCTGGACCCGGCCCGCACGGAAATCCGCTACAACTCGGAATGGTCCGATCCGCTGGGCGCACGCGGCATGATCCAGCTGGCCTCGCGCTACACCGTGGCCCGCATGATGGAGCGCG
>CAMLHI010000099.1 GCA_946479705.1 uncultured Oxalobacteraceae bacterium | reverse complement strand
AGTCGGCGCGCACCTGGGCCGGATCCTTGGGCTGGGTCAGCAGCCAGCTGTAGAAGGACCAGGCGATGGTGGCCAGGATCATGTAGATGTCGCCGGCCACCAGGCGCATGGCGGCCAGCTGCTGCCAGTCGCCGCGGCTGAGCACCAGCAGCACGCCGCCGATCGAGAGGGCGGCGCCGGCCAGCTGGCGCGCGCCGGTCTTGACGCCGAAGAATAGCCAGCCGGTCAGCAGCATCCACACCGGCAAGCCGGCCGCCACCAGGGTGACGTTGATCGGGGTCGAGCTCTGCAGGGCCAGGTATTGGAGCGAGTTGTACAGGCCGATGCCGAGCAGGCCGAGCAGGCCGTAGCGGCGCCAGTTGGCCAGCAGGGCGCCGCCGGGGGCGAACAGGCGCCGTCCCGGCGGCAGCAGGATCAGCATGGCCAGGCTCCAGCGCAGCAGGTTGAGCGTCATCGGCGGCACCTCGGCGCGCACCAGCCGGCCGACGATGGCGTTGCCGGCCCATAGCAGCGGGGCCAGGGTCAGCAGGCCGGCGGTCGAGGGTGAGAGCTTGTGGCTCATCGCCCTAACGGCGCGGCGGGCACAGCACGGTGGGCAAGGCCTTGGGCAGCGTGTTCGGGTAGTCGCGCGAAAAGTGCAGGCCGCGGCTTTCGTGGCGCGACAGCGCGCTGTGGACGATCAGGTTGGCCACTTCGACCAGGTTGCGCAGTTCCAGCAGGTCGTGGGTGATGCGGAAGTTGCGGTAGTACTCGTCGATTTCTTCCTTGAGCAGCTTGATGCGGTGCTGGGCCCGTTCGAGGCGCTTGGTGGTGCGCACGATGCCGACGTAGTTCCACATGAAGCGGCGCAGTTCGTCCCAGTTGTGGGCGATGACGACTTCTTCGTCGGCATTGGTGACGCGGCTTTCGTCCCAGGCCGGCAGCTTGGGCGTGTCGGCCTTGGGCACGGCGGCGATCTCGCGCGCGCAGGCGCGTCCGACCACCAGGCATTCGAGCAGGGAATTGCTGGCCAGGCGGTTGGCGCCGTGCAGGCCGGTGCAGGCGGTCTCGCCGACCGCGTACAGGCCGGGTACGTCGGTGCGGCCGGCCAGGTCGGTGACGATGCCGCCGCAGGTGAAGTGCACCGCCGGCACCACGGGAATCGGCTGCTTGCTGATGTCGATGCCCAGTTCCATGCAGCGCGCGTAGATGGTGGGGAAGTGCTCCTGCAGGAATTCGACCGGCTGGTGGCTGATGTCCAGGTTGACGTAGTCGAGGCCGCGCTTTTTCATTTCGAAGTCGATGGCGCGGGCGACCACGTCGCGCGGGGCCAGTTCGCCGCGCTCGTCGTGGGCCGGCATGAAGCGGGTGCCGGCCGCGGCGCCGGCCTCGAGCGGCAGCTTGAGCAGGCCGCCTTCGCCGCGGATCGCTTCGGTGATCAGGAAGGACTTGGCGTAGGGGTGGTACAGGCAGGTCGGGTGGAACTGGATGAATTCCATGTTCGAGACGCGGCAACCGGCGCGCCAGGCCATCGCGATGCCGTCGCCGGTGGCGGTGTCGGGATTGGTGGTGTACAGGTAGACCTTGCCGGCGCCGCCGGTGGCCAGCACGGTATGCTCGGTTTCGAAGGTGAGCACCTTGCCGGTCTTTTCGTCCTGCACGTACAGGCCGTAGCAGCGCGGCTGCGAGCGCGGATGCGGCACCCCGCCATGCACGGTGCGCTCGCCCAGCTTGTCGGAGGTGATGACGTCGATCGCCGAGTGCTGTTCGAACAGGGTGATGTTGGGGTGGGCGCGCACTTTCTCTTCGAGCGTGACCTGGACGGCGTGGCCGGTGGCGTCGGCCGCGTGGATGATGCGCCGCTGGCTGTGGCCGCCTTCGCGGGTCAGGTGGAAGCCCAGTTCGGCGCTGGGGTCGCGGGTGAAGGGCACGCCCTGTTCGATCAGCCATTCGATCGCTTCGCGGCCGTGCTCGACGATGTAGCGGGTGGCCGCTTCGTCGCACAGGCCGCCGCCGGCGATCAGGGTGTCGTCGATGTGCTGTTCGTGGCTGTCGCCCGAATCGAGCACGGCGGCGATGCCGCCCTGGGCCCAGTTGCTGGCGCCGTCGAGCAGGGCGCGCTTGGAAATGATGGCCACGGTGCGCGTCTGCGCCAGGTGCAGGGCCACCGACAGTCCGGCCAGGCCGCTGCCGACAATTGCAACGTCAAATTTCATGGTAGGCGATTGGTTTGTACAGAGGCATCACTATAGTCTATTTGGCATGCGCGCGTCTGGCTGCATGGAAACGGCTGGGTTCGCTTGTTCCGAGTCAATACTGTTTGCGCAAGCTTCTGCGAGGATCAATCGGATCGCCTGGCCGTCATGGCGACCCACGCGCAGGAGGAGTAGTGATACGCATCTTCAATCATTACGTGTCGAAAACAGCGTCGATCCTGCTGATTCTCGAATTGCTGATGCTGCTCGGCTCGGCCAGCGTGGCCTCCGCCCTGTGGTTGTCCGACACCCGCGGCTCGTTCCGGGCCGACAATCTGTATCTCTCGTCCCTGACCTTTGCGCTGGTGATCATTTTCAGCATGAGCGCGCTGGGGATGTACCAGCAGGGTTCGCGCGAGGGCTTGCGCACCACCCTGATCCGCATCACGCCATCCTTTGCGCTCGGGTTTGCGCTGCTGTCGGCCTTGATTGCGGTTCGGCCGGAAATGTATTTCGGGCGCGGCGTGAGCAGCATCATTTTCGCGCTGGGCGCCACCGGCGTCGTGCTGACCCGTCTGGTGGTGTTCAAGTCGGCCGAGTCGGCGCTGTTGGAAGCGCGCCTGATGTTCGTGGGCGCCGGTGCGCTGACGCGCGAATGCATCGATCTGGCCACGGGAAAGAACGGCTTTCACCGCTTCCAGGTGGTCGGCTGCCTGGCGGTGCCGGGCGAGGAGCGGCGCGTGCCCGAGGCTTGCCTGCTGCCGCCCGGCGAATCGCTGCTGCGAATGGCGCGCCGCTATGAAGTGAGCGAGATCGTGGTGGCCGTTGGCAACCGCCGCAGCCCGGCGTTTCCCGTGCGCGAGTTGCTCGCCTGTGCGCTGGGCGGGGTGCGCATCATCGATGCGGCCACTTTTTTCGAGCGCGAAGCCTGCCAGATCCGGCTCGACTCGCTTCAGCCGAGCTACCTGATCTTCGGCGGCGGCTTCGATCAAAGCTTTTGGCGCGCCGCCGTCAAGCGCAGCTTCGACCTGTTGGCCAGCGGCCTGATTGCCCTGGCCACCTTGCCGCTGATGCTGCTGGCGGCGCTGGCCATCGTGCTGGAGGATCGCGGGCCGGTGTTTTATCAGCAGGAACGGGTCGGACGCGATGGTCGTGCCTTCCAGGTGCTCAAGTTTCGCTCGATGCGCCAGGATGCCGAACGCGACGGCACGCCGACCTGGGCGGCGGCCAACGACCGCCGCATCACGCGCGTGGGACGCGTCATCCGCACCCTGCGGATCGATGAGCTGCCGCAGGTGCTCAATGTGGTCAGGGGCGACATGAGTTTTGTCGGTCCGCGTCCGGAACGCGCATTTTTCGTCGAGCAGTTGGGGCGCGAGATTCCCTATTACGGCGTGCGCCACACCGTCAAGCCTGGCATCACGGGGTTGGCGCAGGTGCGCTACCAGTACGGCGCCTCGGTCGAGGATGCTGTGCAAAAGCTGCAGTACGACCTGTACTACGTCAAGAACAACAGTCTGTTCCTGGACTTGCTGATCCTGATCGACACGGTCCAGGTTGTGCTGCTGGGCAAGGGAAGCCGTTGACATTCACTCGGGAGCGACGATGGGCAAGAGTAAGCTATTGGTGGTCGAGGACGACAAGGGCTTGCAAAAGCAACTGCGCTGGAGCCTGGATGCCTACGATGTGCAACTGGCGGGCGACCGCGAGAGCGCGCTGGCGCTGGTGCGGCGCCATCAGCCCGGGGTGGTGACGCTCGACCTGGGCTTGCCGCCCGATCCGGACGGCGCCAGCGAGGGCTTGACCACGCTGCAGGAGATTCTCGCCAGCGCGCCCGACACCAAGGTGATCATTCTGTCGGGCAACCAGGATCGCGCCAATGCGCTCAAGGCGGTCGGCCTGGGCGCCTACGATTTTCACCAGAAGCCCTGCGACCCGGAGGTGCTCAAGCTGGTCGTCGAGCGCGCTTTCCAGCTTCATGCGATGCAGCAGGAAAACCGGCGCATGCTGCAGATCCAGGCCGATTCGCCGCTGGCCGGCATCGTGACGCGCGATCCGGCCATGCTGCGACTGTGCCGGACGGTGGAGAAGCTGGCGCCTTCGTCGGCCACGGTCATGCTGCTGGGCGACTCGGGCTGCGGCAAGGAACGCTTCGCGCGCGCCTTGCATGCCTTGTCGGCCCGGCGCGACAAGCGTTTCGTGGCGATCAATTGCGCGGCCATTCCCGCCGATCTGCTGGAGAGCGAATTGTTCGGCCACGAAAAGGGCGCGTTCACGGGGGCCGGACAGCAAACCTTGGGCAAGATCGAGACCGCCAATGGCGGCACTTTCTTTCTCGATGAAATCGGCGACATGGCGATGGCGCTGCAGGCGAAGCTGCTGCGCTTCGTTCAGGAGCGGGTCATCGAACGCATCGGCGGACGCCAGGAAATCGCGATCGATGCGCGCATCGTGTGCGCCACCCACCAGGATTTGCAGGCGCTGGTGCGGGCCGGGCGCTTCCGCGAAGACCTGTATTACCGGCTTCGCGAAATCGTGCTGGCGATTCCGCCTTTGCGCGAGCGGGTGGGCGATGCGGTGCTGCTGGCGCATCACTTCAAGGAGCGCTTTTGCCGCGCGGAGGGGCGTCCTACCCTGCATTTCAGCGACGACGCGCTGATGGCTATCGAGGATCATACCTGGCCGGGCAATGTGCGCGAACTGGAAAACTGCGTCAAGCGCGCGGTGATCCTGTGCGAGGGGGCGCAGATCGGCGCGCAGGATCTTGGCCTGACGTCGTCGGGCCAGTTCGGCCAGCCAGTCAATCTACGCCAGGTGCGCGATGCGGCGGAGTATCGGGTGATGGTGATGGCGCTGGCGCGTACCGATGGTTGCATCGTCAAGGCGGCTGAGCTGCTTGGCGTCAGCCGCCCGACGCTGTATGACTTGATGCACCATCACGGCATCCGTGCTTCCTGAAGCGCGCCGCTACCAGGACATGATCCAGTTGGCGCTGGTTTCGGCCACCTGCTCGCGCCAGCTGCGGCTGGCAAAGTGATGGTCGGCATCGGCGATGGTGACCCGGCGCGCGTGGTAGCCGTCGCGCTCTAGCAGTTCGGCGAAGCTGTTGGCGTACGGATCGGCGCCGCTCAGGATGACCAGGGTACGGCCGTCGAAGCAGTGCAGGCCAGCCATGAAGCGCTGCTCGAGCGGCAGCGCCGCGTCGTGCGCATCGTTGCGCTGGTGGTGGCGTGCCGCTTCTGGCGTCATCAGCAGGTCGCGCTGGCCGCCGGCAATGCGGCGCCAGAAACCCAGCTCGCCCGAGCGCGCATGCGCGGCTTCCTTCTCATGACCGGCTCCATTGGCGGGACGCAGCCGTGGATTGAGTACGATCAGTGCCGTGACGCGCGCATCGGTGTGGGCGTACAGGGTGGCGGCGGTGGCAGCGTCGTCCAGACCGAGCAGCACGACTTCGCTCATCTCTGGAACCTGGCGGAAAAATTCCTTGATGGCGGCGTGGATGTCGTCGTCGAGGGCGTCGAAGCGCCCCGGCAGCCCTTCGCTGTCGCCCATCCCGCGGCAGTCGAAGCGCATGACGGGAAGGCCGCGCGGGGCGAGCGTCCTGGCCAGAAGCGTGAACTGGCGGTGCGGGCCAACCCGGTATTGCTGGCCGGACGACAGGATCAATAATCCGCGTTGCAGGGGCCGTTCGGGAACGTCGACCACACCCAGCAGGCAGCTTCCGTGGCAAATGAAGCGCAAGGCGCGCTGGCTGAATTTCATGATGCCCCCGGACAAAATGCGTCGCTGGTTGCCTCCAGCAGGGCAGGGCACTCGGGCAGGTCGGGGCGCGACCAGAACGGCACGCCGATGAGCGCATGAAAGTGCAGGGTCGTGCCGTGACGGGCCCATGTGGACGCCAGTCGTGCGGCAGCAGGCGCGAGGCGGTCGGGGGCGGCGGCGCCCGTGGCGAACCAATGCACCGGGCACGGCGGCAATACCATGGCGCTGGCGTCGCAGGCATCGATGGCCTTGGCCAGTGGCGCGGCCAGGTCGTAGCCGCTGACTTCGATCATGCCGTGCGCGGCGAGGCGGGCGCGCAACGCCGACGTCGTGCGTGCCGCAAGCGGGATACCGCGCTGCAGGTCGGCCGCCAGACGCTGGCGCAGGAACTGGTTGATCGCCATGCGACCGTTCATATAGGGCTGCCACAGCACCAGTCCATCGACCGGCGTAGTGCGCGCGAAATCCATCGCCAGCAGCGCCCCCAGGCGCAGGCCCCATAGATAGCTGGGACCGGCGCAACGATCACGCAGCCAGGCTAATGCGGTGCCCACGTCGCGCTGCCATTGTTCCCAGCGGGCTGAATGGAAGTCGCCGCAACTGTCGCCGCAGCCGAACAGGTCCATCTGGAGCACCGCGTAGCCCATGGCCGCGAAACGGCGTGCCTGCAGGGACGCCATGCGGCGTGCATGATTGAGTTCGTCAGCGAAAGGGTGGACGTACAGGATCGCGCCGCGTGCCGGCATTTGGGGTGCCGGCGCGTGGTACAGACTGAACCGGGTACCCGGTTCTACATCGAAGAAAAATGGTTCTGCGTGAGGTGTTGGCAACAACGGGGCATTCATACAGTGTCTCCTTGACGAACGGGCGCGCTGTTTCGGCGTATTTGCAGAGGGGCGCTCGGTGCTGAGGGAGACCGTCCCGCTCGAAAATGTCTCGAAACCGTATCGATTAGACACCCCTGAAATTTCACCTACGTTGAGGCGGCACAATCTCGCGCCGTGCCGCACACGGGCGTCGGCGAGCGTGCGCTTGACGAATATCAAGAGGCGGCGCGCGCTTTTTCTCAATCATGAATTTTTCCCCTAAAGCTTTTCCTGAGGACATCATGGCTCAGCTTATTCATGAATTGATCGGTGACATGGCATGGCGCACGCCGGCGGCGCAGGCCTTGCGCTGCGGCGAAGCAGGCTACGATTATGCGACCCTGGCCGACGCCGTTGGCCAAGCCGCGCAAGGCTTGCTGGGATTGGGGCTTGAGCGCCATGAGCGCGTCGCGGTGTTCCTGGAAAAGCGCGAGGAAGCGGTGCTGTCCATGTTTGGCGCCACTGCCGCCGGTGGCGTCGTGGTGCCGATCGATCCGCAGTCGAAGCCGGCACAGGTCGAGCATATCTTGCG
>CAMLHI010000098.1 GCA_946479705.1 uncultured Oxalobacteraceae bacterium | reverse complement strand
GCATGGCGATGCCGGCCAGGTTGCCGGATGCCTCGCTGGCGGGATGCGGGTGGCGTTCGATCAGGGTGACGTGCCAGCCGCGCGCGACCAGGCGCTGGCAAGCGGCGGTCCCGGCCAGCCCGGCGCCGATCACCAGTGCGCGCCGTTCGCATTCGGCGGCGGGTGCGGTGAATGGACGGCGGCTGGTGTAGCGTCCGGCGCCATCGGCCAGCTCGAAACTGGCCGCTTCCAGTGCGCGCTGCTGGGATGGCGTCAGGTCGTCGCAGCGCAGGGCCATGCCCGGTGCGGCAAGACGGCCGAGCGCGCGCGCGAAATTGGTCCCCTGCCCTTCCATGCGGTGCAGCCAGGCGAAGTCGAGCTGGGCGCGCAGCTGGCTGAGCGCGGCGTCGATGGGGGCGCCGAGCAGGTCGAGGGTGATGGCGTCGCCGTGGCCGGGCACGCGCCGGAAGCCCGGCAGTGCGGCCTCGCGGTCGAGGGCGATGTAGTGCAGGCGCGCGGGCCGTGCGGGATCCGCGCGCCAGGCTTTGACGGCATCGCGGAAGCCGCCGCCTTCGGCGTGGCAGGCATCGAAGATGACGAAGCTGGATCGCCCGGCCCAGCAGGCTTGCCAGTTCATGCGCGTGCGCGGCCGTGACAGAAGCAGCGCACGTCGTGGTCGTCGACCATGCCGATGCCCTGCATGTAGGCGTAGACGATGGTCGAACCGACGAACTTGAAGCCGCGCTTGGCAAGGTCTTTCGAAATCAGGTCCGAGAGCGCGGTCTTGGCGGGGCGGCTGTCGCGGTCGAAGGCGTTGACGATCGGCCGGCCGTCGACGAAGGCCCACAGATACTGGTCGAGCGTGAGGCCTTCCTCGCGCAGGCGCAGGTAGGCGCGCGCGTTGCCGATCATGGCCGCCACCTTGAGCTTGTTGCGCACGATGCCGGGGTCGGCCAGCAGCTCGGCGACCTTGTGCTCGTCGTAGGCGGCGATCTTGTGCGCATCCCAGTGGTCGAAGGCCTCGCGGTAGTTCTCGCGCTTGTTGAGGATGGTCTCCCAGCTCAGGCCAGCCTGCGCGCCTTCGAGGTTGAGCATTTCGAACAGGCGCGTCTCGTCGTGGCAGGGAATGCCCCACTCCTTGTCGTGATAGTCGAGGTAGCGCGGATTGGCCGGGTTGGCCCAGGAGCAGCGGATTGTCATCGCGCCAGTATACTGGCGTTGACCGGAATAGGACGGAAAAAAGGGCCGCTTGCTCTGATGCCGATTAGCGCCCAGAACCAATGCGCTTGTCTTCGAGGATCTTCCGCGCATCTGGTGGTATTCGTCTATCTGGAAGAAGACGACTTAACTGTGATGATGGGTAAATAACTCCATCCTTTTCATATCCGGCAATTAGCCAGACATCACGATCCTTGGCGGTGAAATCAAACACTTCTGCGCAAGAAGTTCCAGAGGGGACAGCGCAACGCATGTACGAATGCGGGGAGGCTCAGGAGCTTGAATACAACCTGTCTCTGGACGAAATACTACGCTCCAGTACACGGTAATTATTCCAGAGGCTGCGAAAGGTGCGGCCACAGCTTTTCAAGTCGGAAGCGCGAGATAGCTTCGTACAGTCCTGTCTTCACGGCGGTGGCTTTGTGAAGCACGCCGGTCAATTCATCAAAACCGACTACGTGCTGCGATGTACGAGACTTGGGGATACCCTCGCACAGGGGTGTTCCATCATTTTCTTGCATGATGACCAACGATACTGGATTGTGTGCGACAAGGTTGCGATACGCGAGCATCGGCAGGAGCGACGTTAATAACTTGCTGAAAAAGTCTATGTTCTCTTGCTTATGATCTTGGATCATCGCCAGTTCAAGCAACAACTTTACCCGTCGCGTGAGCGGGAGCGTGCGTAACTGCTCGAAGGTCGGTGGGTTAGACCACGTTTCCAGTAAGTCGATTGTTATACCTTCGAGTTGACTAAACGTCAGCATCAACCTGCCAATAAGCGGCACCCACTTTTCATCGTCAACAAGGCTGACCATCGTTAGACACTTTCCGGCGTGATGATCTGACGGTTATCGAGCGCCAAGCAAGCGAAGAACTCTAGCCGGGGATCGTGGCTAAGCTGACCTTCAAGCAGATTGACAGGTACAGGCAGGGACTGGCTACGGCGGTGCTTCGTTGTGACAAGCTCCAGGCATTCGCGCATGTACTCGCGAAGTTCATCGCTAAGGGTGTCAGCTTCGCCCATGGCCTTATAGTAGGCAGAGAGTGCCAGGAAGGCAGGTTCGCCACTGAGTACGAAGTATCGCCCTACCGGCGTGGCCTTGTCCGGGAACCTGTCACGCAGTTGTTCACGGTATTTGGTGATGCCAGCCGATTCATCCGGCGTGCAATGGTAGATTGCAAAGTAATAAGCCGCGAAGGCTTCCTCGCTACCGTCCAATCCGCGTTCAAGCGATGGTGTCGAAATAAACCGTAGCTTGCCGATTGACTCTGGTACGCCCATCCTGTCCCCCGCCGTCTGTTCATTGTCCCATGATGATAGTTGAACGCGAAAAAAACTAAAAATTTTTCAGAGGTCGAACCCATTGTTGAACGGGCGGCTAAAGTTGCCCCAACAGTCAAGACAATTTTTCAGCGATTTTAAGCTGTGTCCGTTTCCATCGCTGCAGCTGGTCGGCACTGCCCCGTGAAGCCACTTCCATGGAGCTGGAGGGCTCTATCCTCCAGTGGCCGCCCCCGGCAGGGCCCCGGCGTCAAGCAAGTTCGTCATCAGAACGCGCACCTTGCCGGTGGATGCGACGTGGCGCACCAAGCGCACCGTTTGCGGCTCCTGCGGGCACTCGTAGTCGACACTGTCGCGCCGGTCGGGCGCGCCGAGCGTGACGACGGCTTCGTCCAGACCGCCGCCCAGAAAATCGCGCACGCAAGCAAAGCCGGCGTTGGCCAACGCTCGACACGCATGCAAAAGCCGACGCCACGCCGGTTCAAAGCGGCCGGGCTGAATGGCGCGCCAAGCAGCAATAAGGTCGGCTGCATCGGCGCGGGCATCGCGTCTTCCCGCATCAGGCGAGTCAGTACGATGCCCAGCACAGGCATCCCGAGGACGAGGCCGACCGCGATCGCGAACACCATCACGCCGTGCAGCAATTGCCAGCCGAGCGCAAGCATGGCCAGCGGTACGTCGAGCAGGCCGACCAACGGGATCAAGAATGCCGACGTGATCATGCTCTGCTTTTCTCGTAGCCAGCGGGCCAGATGGACCACGAGAACCACGCCATGCCGACGGCGCTGGCAACCCACACGGTGCGCGCCACCGCCAGCTGCAGCGGGGCGAGCAGAATCGGCAACAACAATAAGCTGATCAGTGGCGTGCCGAACAGGTTGCTGGCGACGGGGTGGGCAAACTCTCGCCTTACTGCATCGATTCCATGCCACGCCTTCACTGCATAGCCAGCGCTTACCGCGAGAAACGCCAGCAGTGCGACAAGCGCCAGCACGTTGCCGATCCAGGCAGGCACCCCGAACTGGGCGGCCGCCATGCGCTAGGCGACTGCCAGGCCAATGGTGCCCATGACGGCGCCGAACAGGCTGACCGGCAGGTAGTGAAGCGTGGTGCTGGGGGCGGCAGGAGCTGCCGCGTGTACTGCTTTCATGGTCACGGTCCTTAAGCTCGAGTTCGAGCGGCAGCGACTTTGATCACCTTGCGGCGGCGTTTCACGGTCACGATGACCGGCTTGTTGTCGCCGCGCGCTTGGTCGGCGGCGACACGTTCGCTCAGCACCCGCACGCCAAGGCGTTTGCCGGTGTCGTGGTGCCGGCTGGACGTCTCCGGGCCCTACAAGCCCAGTTCGGACAAGCCGGGATGGTCGTCCGGGCGCCGCCCTTGCGGCCAGAAGAACTTGCGGTCCTGTTCACGGATTGGCAGATCGTTGATGCTGGCGTGGCGCTGCGCCATCAAGCCTTCCGGGCTGAACTGCCAGTTCTCGTTGCCGTAGGAACGGAACCAGTTGCCCGCGTCGTCGTGCCACTCGTAGGCAAAGCGGACGGCGATGCGGTCGTCGGCGAACGCCCACAATTCCTTGATCAGGCGGTAGTCGAGTTCCCGCGTCCATTTGCGGGTCAACAGCCCGACGATCTGCTCGCGGCCGGTGACGAACTCCGCCCGGTTGCGCCACTGGCTATCGTGCGTATAGGCCAGCGACACGCGCTGCGGATCGCGCGCATTCCAGCCATCTTCGGCGAGACGGACCTTGACGATGGCCGATGCGCGGTCGAACGGGGGAAACGGTGGACGGCTCTCTTGCTGGGTCATGATGGTTCCTGGTAAAGGGTGGGTTGAAGGTTTCACTTTGCGGCCGAGGAAGTCGCGCATCAGCCGCGCGATGTCGTCGCCGTCTTCTTCGAGGACGAAGTGGCTTGGGTCGGGCAGGTGCAGCTCTGCTTTCGGCAGGTCGCGCAGGCAGGACGCAGCCCATCGAGAACCCGGGCCAGCTTCTCAAGCGCCGGCGCTGTATGCGAAGGCGGCACGGCTGCAAAGCCCAGCAGCAGCCCCGGCCCGATGGCACATTCGGGCGTGGCGGCTGGGTGAGCATAATACGACAGCGGCCGAATATCCACGCCGGCCTCCTGCGCGCACCGCGCCACCTCGGCGTCGTCGAGCTGGCGGCGCAGCGGCGCGCAGATGTCCAGGCCCGAATCGATCGGGCCGCAGCTGAGTTCATCGCCCAGGCGCGCGGCGATGCCCTGCACGAGCGCATCGCGCCGCTCGCGGTAGGCTTCGCGCGAGCGCTTTGGCGCGCAGGCACACGCAAAGCAGCTCGCGCAGCGGGGCGAAGCCGACCGCTTCAGCATAGCCCAGGTGGTGGCCGTTGGGGGAAAGCCTTGTTCGAGCGTTAGCATCGACCAAGCCGTTCCATCACATTAGCGCTTTGAAGAAATAGGCGCGATGTGCCAGAATAACAAGGTTAATCAATAAACATCATCTTGGGGAAGTGGCACATGGGCAGACCCCTCATCGTAATGGGTGACAAGACAACTCATGGCGGCACTGTGATCAGTGCCGACCTCACCTTTGACATCAATGGCAAATGCGTGGCGCGGGTGGGCGACATGACGGTATGTCCCAAATGCAAGGGCACCTTCGCCATTACATCCGGGCCGGACGACTTGGTCGATGGGTTCGGCAAGGGTTACGCGCGACATTTGGACTCGACCGCCTGCGGTGCAAAGCTGATTTCTGGCCAGATCACCACGACATGGTCGGACCTGTCATCCTTAGGCGACGAAGCCGCCGGGGAGAAGGCCGAAGCGCTGGCGGCGGTGGCCCAGATCGCCGCCGCGACCGAATCGGGCGTCTGTCTCGACTGCCTGCTCACGGCCGCCGCCGCTGGAAGCGCCACTGTGGTGCGCGAATGATGGCGCCGCTCGATGTTACCGAGCGACTCGGCCAGCTGCAGCAGAGCATGTCGGCGCTGCGGCTATACGCCTTGGTCGACGGCGCCCAATACCGCATGTGGAGAGGCGAGGCGCCTTCAGCCCGGCCGGGTTACGTTGCATTATTCGCCGGCACTGCAGATCAGGCGATCCGTCTCGGATTCAGGTCGACAACGCATATCGTGCGACTGATGTACTTAGCATCAGATGCGCCCGGCATCCTCCAAGACCAGCTGGTCGATGCCTACCTGCGTAAATCCGGCGCCACGCCGGAACAGCGGCTCGATGACATGCTCGCACTGATGAACAAGAAACTTGAAAGGAATTACTGATGGCGACACTCGCGATTCCTGCGATTGAGGCTGTGGCAGCACGTGTGCTGGTGGCATTGGGTGTCGGTGCGGTCGCCGGCGCTGCCGAGGACGCTCGTAAGCGACAGCGGGAGGCTGACAAGGCCACGACCACCCCGCTAGCACGCGCGGACACGCAAACCCAAGAGAAATGCAAAGACTGTACGCCAGATGCAGGAGCGCCCTTCAACCGCTCCACGGCGGGCTGGTCACAGATATCAATCGACTACCAGGTACGCATCACAGGCCTTCCTGCCGGCACTGGCTTCATCACGGAATGGATGTTTGCCGGCGTCAGTTTCGACGGCTTCGACTCCAGCCAGTGCACGCTCAAGGAAGCAAAAGCCAAGTATGACCAGTTCTTTAACGAATTCGGCCGACGCAAGCCGTTTTGGGAGGGCGATACGGCAATGCTCGATCAGGCGGTCGCGCAGTCTGCGGTAGCATTGCCGCGTCCACCGGTACAACTGAGCTGGTACTTTATGGAGCCGCTCAGCTACCGCTACTTCTCCAAGCTGTTTAACGGCGCCCTGCTACCCATTGAAACGGTATTCAATCCATGAATCATGCCTATGAAATCCTGCTGTCACTGCGCTGCGCCGGCGATCTGTCGGTCGACACTATGCTGCGGGAACTGCAGCGCTTCACCGAATCACTCGCACAGCTGTCGCCATCCTTGCAGGAGTGGCTGCTCGCCGCTGATACCAGAGATGACGCCCTGCGCTACGAAGCTTTCCAGGATGGCGCGCCGACGCCTGCGGCCAAGGCGGTACTTGAAACCCGTCTCAAGGGGAAATCCGATCCGCGTATCGTCACGCTGTGGAATGGAAAAGACGATCACGAAGGCGCATCCCTGCGGTTCATGGGGCGCCCGGCGGAGCAGATCAGCCAAGTCACCTTTGACGGCTATCCAAAGTCATTTTCCTCTGACTGGCGTGCGGTTGCCGACGTTTTGGCCGCAGGGGTCGCCATCTGGTCACCTCACTATATTTCCGTCGAGAGCGACGGCTACCTCGAGCACAAGACCTTCAAGGACCATCCCGGAATTGGATGGATGCTCTATCTGCCACGCGTACTGACGACGCAGCAGGTGCCCGAGGCACGCGCCTTGGTGCCAGTGCCAGGGCCAGGAAAACAGCAAGGCGGAACGATCATCGTGAGCGTGACCGATAAGCCGTTCTCGGACACGAATAAAGAACACGTACAGATCGCCAACGCGATCGAAGTGCGTTTGGTCGATCAGGATCTGCTGCCGCGATACAAGGACCTATAAACGACACCGGTGGTGACGCCGACCGAGAATTGCCTCACCGATGGGCTGCGAAACCTAGCCTAAAACCCTTGCAGCACCAAGGCCAGCCGCTCAAGCGCCGGCGCTGTATGCGAAGGCGGCACGGCGGCAAAGCCCAGCAGCAGCCCCGGCCCGATAGCGCATTCGGGCGTGGCAGCTGGATGAGCATAATACGACAGCGGCCGCAGATCCACGCCGGCCTCCAGCGCGCAGCGCGCCACCTCGGCGTCGTCGAGCCGGCGGCGCAGCGGCGCGCAGATGTCCAGGCCCGAATCGATCGGGCCGCAGCTGAG
>CAMLHI010000097.1 GCA_946479705.1 uncultured Oxalobacteraceae bacterium | reverse complement strand
ATGGCCTCGGCATCGAGTCCGAACAATTGCTCGGGGTCATGGGCGCAATCCCACACCAGCACCTCGTTCTTGTTGGTGGGGTGGGTGGCGAGCGGCCAGACCAGGGCGATGCAGCCGCGTTCGGCAGGGAACATGCCGGACACGTGCAGGAAGGGCTGGCGCGCCGCCGGTTCCAGGTGCAAGCCCATTTCGGCGGCCACCTTGTCTTTCTTGTGCAGGCCCAGGCAGAAATCGAACAGGCGCGGCTGGCGCTGGCGGATCAGGCGCGCCAGCGCGATGGTGGCGCGCACGTCGGACAGCGCATCGTGGGCCGATTCGTGCAGCAGGCCGTTGGCGCGGGCCAGGTCTTCCAGCTTGAAACTGGGGCGCCCATCCTCGCGGGTGGGCCATTCGATGCCTTCCGGCCGCAGGGCATAGGTCATGCGCACCACGTCGAGCAAGTCCCAGCGCCCGCAATTGTTTTGCCATTCGCGCGCATAGGGATCGATCAGGTTGCGCCAGAACAGGAAGCGCGTGACCTCGTCGTCGAAGCGGATGGTGTTGTAGCCGACCCCGATGGTGCCGGGCTGGCTGAAGACATTTTCGATGGTGGCGGCGAAACGGTGTTCGGGCACGCCCCATTCCAGGCATTGCTGCGGCGTGATGCCGGTGATGAGGCAGGACACGGGATCGGGCAGGAAATCCGGCGCCGGCTGGCAATACAGCATGACCGGGTCGCCGATTTCATTGAGGTCGGCATCGGTGCGGATGGCCGCGAACTGGGCCGGGCGGTCGCGCCGCGGCTGGGCGCCAAAGGTTTCGTAATCGTGCCAGAGAAAGGTATGGGTGGTCATGGTGCGTGCATGGGAGCGGAAGCAATGGTTCGCTATGGTACACAGATGCGGGCGGGCCGGGTGGCTTCGTCGCCCGTCCGGCCATGGCGGCAGCGCGGCTTATTCGGCGACGCGGTCGCGTCCGGCCTGCTTGGCGCGGTACAGCGCGGCGTCGGCGGCGGCGATCAGCGCCAGTTCGTTCATGCCATCCTGCAGCACGGCCACGCCGAAGGACGCGGTAACGTGCGGCAAAGGCAAGCCGCTGCCGGGCAGTACGGGGGTGTCACGCATGCGCGTGCACAGGCGCTCGGCCACCAGCACGGCCAGCGTTGCCGGGGTTTCCGGCAGCACCACCATCAATTCTTCGCCGCCGTAGCGCAGCGCGAAATCCAACGGACGCAGGTCGGCGCCGATCACCGCGGCGGCGGCGCGCAAGGCATCGTCGCCAGCCACGTGGCCGTGGGTGTCGTTGAACTTCTTGAAGTGGTCCAGGTCTATCATGATGAGTGCCAGCGGCGTGCCGGCGCGCTGGGCCGTGGCCACCAGCTTGGGCAGCATGTCATTGAGCCAGGCGCGGTTGTACAGGCCGGTCAAGCCATCGTTCATCGACAATTGCCGGTAGAACTCGCCCAGCTTTTGATTACGCCGCAGCAGGGCATTGGCGGCGCGGATGCGGAAGGAGAGCAGGCGCAGCAGGTTACGCGCCAGGGTATTGGACTGGTCGATCAGTTTCCACACCAGCTCGCCGTCGATGACCAGCAGGGCAGTGTCGCCGCTGGCCACCATGGCCAACAGGTTACTGGCCTCGTCGAGCACCGATTGTTCGCCCACGCTTTCGCCGGGCAGGATCTTGCTGCTCGTGCCGTCGGCCATGGCCACGTCCAGGCAGCCGCGCAGCACGATGAACAAGCGGGCGCGGGCGCTGTCGTCCACGGCGGCGCCATCGGCGAGCCGGACCACGGCGCACGGGGCCAGCAGCGGCGCCAGGCCCGGGTCGGCGTCCTGGAACAGCTGCAAGTCCTGCATGGTGTAACCGGACGTGGCGAAGGTGCCGATTTGTTCCACTGTGTTCTTTCCCGTTGTTGTACACGAAAACGCCGTTCTTACCGGCAACTCCATCATAGCAGTGTTCGCTTGCTTTGGAAGCGCTCGCTTACCCGGAAAGCGCGCATGCGGGGCGGTCGTGCTGGGGTGTCTCGTTTGCGGAGGGAGGGTGGAACGGGGAGGGGATGCTGGCGCGGACGTGCAAGCCGGGAAAGCGGCGCGCGGGCGCCGCTGTGCTGCTGGCCGGGGATTTATTCGCTGGATTCGTCGGTCGTTTCATCGACCAGTTCCGGCTTGGCATGCAGTTTCTTGTCGTGCAGGCGGCCGAGGGCGCTGTCGATGGCGCGCTTGAGCTTGTCCGACGCGCCGCTGATGGCCTGGTGCAGCGTGCCGCCATGATCGCTCACGGCAATGGGTTGATAGCCGGTGACGCGGGCTTCAAGCATGCAGCGATTGCCGCCGTCCGCCGATTTCTGGCTCAGGTCGTCGCTCAGGTGGACTTCGACGCGCGTGATCTGGTCGCGAAAACGCTGGACCGCGGCGGTGACCACGCTGTGCACATGGTCGTCCAGGCCCTGGTGGCGTTCGATCGTCTTGTCGGTGTTGATGTTGATTTGCATATGCTTCACTCCCGGTTGTTCATCAATGATGCCGCACCAGCCCCTGTGCGCATGATGCTCCCGGTTCACTGTGCGTGACCGGGCCAGGCTTGGTCTCAACGCTTGCACACGGCTTTATCTTACACGCATACGCTGTTGTGCCCATAGTCAAAAGAAACCGCGCACATTCCGGGTGGGCAGGGCGCATTCAAGCCGCCGATGCCGCCTGCGCCTGCCCGTGCGAGGCCACGATGTTGCCCGCCGCCAGCGCCTGGCCCGCGCCCACGGCAGCGATCCATGCCGCCGTATCGGCCACGGCGGCGAAGCGCGCGTGAAACACCGTGCAACACACGCGGTGGATTTCTTCCGCGCTGGCGCTGCCGGCCGCGTTGGCGTAGGCCACCGCGCCGCTGGCGTCGTGCAGGTATTCCACGCGCAAACCTGCATGCGCAGCCTCGAAGATGGTCGAGGCATTGCAGTTTTGCGTCATGTAGCCGGCCACCGTCAGCGTGTCGATCTCATGCTTGGACAGCCATGCGGCCAGGTCGGTTCCCGTAAACGCGCTGGGCAGCTTTTTCCGGATCAGGTGGGCGTGCTGGCGCCCGGCTACCTCGGGGTGCAGTTGCCAGCCGTCCGATCCTTCGGCAAACAGGGGCGCGCCGGCGGGGGCGTCCTGCTGGACCAGCACGACCGGCACGCCGCGCGCATTGGCCGCATCGATGGCCTGGACGATGCGCGCGAGCGAAGCGGCCACGGGCGGGTAGGCGATCGGCAGCTTGCCGGTGATGTATTCCTGCTGGACGTCGATGACCAGCAGGGCGCGGCGCGGTGGGTGTGTCATGGTGAACTCCGTGATGGAAAGCTGTATTGTCGGCCGGTGCGGCGCAGCGCGATAGTGGCCCGAATGACGTTCTTCGATATAATCGGGCCATGTCTACCATCATTGCCGTGGTCGCCTTCGACCGTATCAGTCCGTTTCACCTGTCCGTACCCTGCCTGGTGTTCGGCGAAGCGCGGGCCGCGCTTGGCTTGCCGGCGTTCGACCTGCGCGTGTGTGCCGGCGAGGCCGGCGCACTGCGCGCCACCTCCGGCTTCGGCATCGCCCCGTCCCATTCGCTCAGTGCGCTGGCGCGCGCCGATATCGTCATCGTGCCGACCTGGCGCGATCCGGCCGAGCCGCCGCCGCCGGCCTTGCTGAAGGCGCTGCGGCGTGCGCATGCGCGCGGCGCCCGCATCGTCGGCCTGTGCCTGGGCAGTTTCGTGCTGGCCGCGGCCGGCCTGCTGGACGGGCGCCGTGCCACCACGCACTGGCGCTGGGCCGCCGAGCTGGCCGAACGCTATCCTGCGATCGAGGTCGACAGCGATGTGCTGTACGTGGATGAGGGCGATATCGTGACCGCGGCCGGTGTTGCCGCCGGCCTCGATTGCTGCCTGCACCTGGTGCGCCAGCTGTGCGGCGCCGAACTGGCCAACCGCCTGGCGCGCCAGCTCGTGGTGGCGCCGCACCGGCAGGGCGGGCAGGCGCAGTTCATCGAACAGCCGCTGGCACGCACGCCGGGCGATGAGCGCATCGCCGCCGTGCTGGCATGGGCGGCGGCCCACTTGGACCAGGCGCACACGGTCGATACCCTGGCCGCGCGCGCGGCCATGAGCCGGCGCAGCTTCACGCGCCATGTAAGGGAAGCCACCGGCACCAGCGTGCTGCAATGGCTGCTGGGCCAGCGCCTGGCACTGGCCCAGCGCTTGCTGGAAACGACCGCGCGGCCGCTGGAACTGGTCGCCGCGAGCGCGGGTTTCGGTTCCGCACTGTCGCTGCGGCAGCATTTCCGCAAGGCGCTGGCGACCTCGCCGTCCGCCTACCGCGCGCTGTATCGCCGCAGGGAGGCTTAACCCGGCGCGCCCATCAGCAAGCCTGCGATGGTGTGGGCCTGGTAAAGGGGCTCGAGCGTGTCGACGATGCGGCAGCTGAGATGGCGCCGCAGTTCGGCAGGCAGGCTGTCGTAGTAGGGGCGGGTGAATTGCAGATCGTGCTTTTCGGCATTGCGGCCGTCCGGCGCGTCGACCCCCAGCACGAACACCGGGCGCGCGCGCTGGGATACATTGGCCGTGCCGCGGTGAATCGTCAGGGCCGACCGTGCCGAGATATCGCCCACTTGCGGATACTTGCGCTGGCGCCGCGCTTCGTAGCGCGCATGCAGTTCCGGTCCGGGGAACATTGGGTCGCCGCCTTGCCATTCGTCCCACTGGGTGCCGGGCGCGATTTCCAGTGGACCGAGCTCGTCGGTCACGTCCACAGTCGTGATATTGAATGCCAGCGAATTCAGGCGCCGCCCGATGGTCGTTTCCGGCGGCGCGGGAAAATCGCGGTGCCACGGCTGCTTCATCGCACCCGGTCCGGGCACGTCGAAGCCGGCTTCGACCACCTTGTAGTCGGGGCCGAGCACGGCCACGCAGACCGCCATGACCCAGGGATGGCCGAGGATGTCGGCAAAGCCGCGCAGGCGCTCGGGGTGGATTTCGACGTAGTAACGGCTGGGGCCGCGCTCCAGCGCGCCGCCTGGGCGTTGGCGTGCTTCCTCGAACAGCAGCGCGATGTCCTCGCCCAGCTGGCGCACCCATGCGGACTCGAAGGCGCCCTTGCAGGCAATGATGCCGTCCCCATACAGGCCGCCCATGATGGTGGCGACGTCGAAGGCGGGGCTGCTTGTACTCATGAAAGATGCTCCAATCAATGCACGGATCTTTCTGAGACAATCGCGGCGCCAAAAAGTGCGCTCGCCGAGAAACTATTTCTTAAGCTGTCTTGGCCGCCGCCGCTTCCTGTTCGTGGTGAGGAAACCTGTCCATGCGCGACAGGACCGGGAACAGCAGCGCCCAGACGCCGGTCACGGCCAGGGTGGCGGCACCGCCGAACAACATGGCGCGCACCAGCCCGAACCAGCCAGCGGTAATGCCCGACTCGAACTCGCCCAGTTCATTGGAGGCGCCGATGAATACCGCGTTGACCGCGCTGACGCGGCCGCGGATCTCGTCCGGCGTTTCGAATTGCACCAGCAAATGGCGCACATACACGCTGACCATGTCGCCCGCGCCCAGCAGTGCCAGGCACAGCAGCGCGATGGTGAAATTGCTGGTCAGGCCCAGCACGACGGTTGCCAGGCCGAACAAGGCGACGCCGCCGAACATCCAGGCGCCCACATGGCGGCGGATCGGATGGAAGGTCAGCACCACCGAACACAGCGCGGCGCCGGCGCCCGGCGCGGTGCGCAGCAAGCCCAGGGCACTGGGGCCGGCCTGCAGCACATCGTGGGCATAGGCCGGCAGCAGGGCGGTGGCGCCGCCGAACAGCACCGCGAACAGGTCGAGCGACATGGCGCCCAGCATGATCGGACGCGACCAGACGAAGCGCAAGCCTTCCAGCACCGTGTGCCAGGTGGCGGCGGCCGTGCTGACGGCCTGGGGCGCGCTGATAGTTAGGCTCATCAGGAAAACCGAGAGCACCAGCAGTACCGACGCGCTCACGTACACGGTGGCCGGGCCGAGCACATACAGCAGCCCGCCCAGCACCGGACCGGTGATCACCGCGACGTGAAAGGCCGACGAGCTCAGGGCCACGGCCTGGCTGAAGTTCTCGGTGGGTACCATATTGCGCAGCACGGCCTGGGTGGCCGGCATCATGAAGGCGCGCGCGCTGCCGAACAGCACCAGGATCGCAAACACCGGCCACACCACGCTGGCGCCGCTGAGCGTAAAGCTGAGCAACAGCAGTCCGCATAACAATTGCACAGCGAGACAGGCGAGGATGATGTTGCGGCGCTTGTAGCGGTCGGCGGCGTGGCCGGCCAGCAGGATCAGGACCAGAAAGGGAGCGAACTGCGCCAGGCCGATCAGGCCCAGGTCGAACAGGCTGCCGGTCATCTGATACACCTGCCAGCCGATGGCCACGCTTTGCATCTGGACGGCCAGGGTGCCGAGCACGCGCGCGCCAAGATAGAAGGAAAAATTGCGGTTGCGCAGGATGGCCAAACCGGTGGAGGACGACAGGACGGACATGAAGACTTTCGATGGCGCGGGCGGCAGATGAGCGGTAATGCTTCGTGGAAGCATCGGCTATTGTGCCCGATCTCGCTCGCCTCTGCAGGGCGGCCCTGCCGCCGGGGAACGCGCGGGCGCTCCCCGGGTGCCGCTTACTTCTTGACGAAGCGCAGCGCGAACTTGTCGTCCGGCTTGCCGTTCATCGTGTAGAAGGGTTGCTCGCGCGGATCGGCCGGTACGCGCAGGTAGTCGCCCTTGGCGTCGAGCTTGAAGCCGGCCTGGGTGACTTCGGCAATCACCGCCGCTTCGTCGATGCGGTGCAGGTCCTTGGTGGCCGCCAGGCCGCTGCCATCCTTGGCGGCATTGTCGATGACGACATAGTAGCCGCCCGGTTTGAGCGCTTCGTAGATGTGCTTGTTCATGGCGGCGCGGTCCACGCCGGCGTTGACCAGGTCGTGGTAATTCATATTGGTGGCGACCAGGTCGAACTTGGGCGCGTTGGTCGGGACCGGATTGTCGGCCGGCGCCACGAAGGCATGCAGGTTCGCCATCGGAAACATGGCCAGGCGTTCATCGAGTTGCGGCGCGGCCTTGTAACTGTGCGCCCAGACTTCGCCCTTGGGGCCGACCGCGGCCGCCAGCAGGGTTGCGGTGGCGCCGCCGCCGGTGATCAGGTCGAGCGCCTTCATGCCGGGCCGCACCTTGGCAAACTCCAGGAACTGGGCAGGCTTGCGCTTGGCATCGTCCTTGCGGTCGTCGGCGCGGGCCGGGTTGTCGATGGCCGCCTTGAAGTCGGCGCTGTCGGCCATGGCGGGCAAGACGGCGGCGGCGGAAGCGGCCACCAGGACGGCCAGGGCAATGTGACGAAGGAAACGGTTGTGCTGCTGCATGGAGTGACCTTTCGATAGGGATGGGATCAGGCCAGATCGGCCTCGGTGGTGAAGGCGTCGGCGTAGAACTCCTCGGCCGGCAG
>CAMLHI010000096.1 GCA_946479705.1 uncultured Oxalobacteraceae bacterium | reverse complement strand
GGCGTGGGGCAGGGCAAGCGCGATGCCGCCGTTGCCGGCGTGTCGATGGGCGCGTTCTCGCAGCCGAGCGGGCGCGCGGTGTCGCCCTTCGGCGCCGAGTTCTACGAGCCGGCCTTCACCGGCATCAGCTATGCGGCGGCGGGCGGCAAGTACACCATCACCGCCACGCTCGACATCAACTGCCCGTGGGGGACCAACTCGGGTGGCACGACCGATGTGCCATCGGCCACCGACGCGGTCGTTACCAAGGCCAACTGGGCGGCGATCAAGGCCGACCTGATGCCGGGCGCGGCCTCGCCCTACAAATCGCCGCGCACCACCTACTATTCGCAGTCGCTGGTGGAGCGCCACGAGAAATTCCACGGCACCGACGACAATGCCTGGTCGGCCGGTTCGGCGCTGCCCATCGTGAAGGCGCACATCGAGGCCGGCAGCATCACGCCGGCCAGCGCGGCGGCGGACGTGACGGCCCTGCTCAACGCGGCGCGCACCAAGCTCATTGCCGAGAACCTCAAGTACTACAAGGGCGGCGGCACCAGCCACGACGCCTACGCCGGCGAGATCAACGCCTATGCCGACGGCAAGGCCGCGTACACGGCGCTTGCCAACGCGGTCGAAGTGCAGGGAAAATCCCTGCCATGACCAATCTTGACCCCATCTGCCAGCCCCACATCGACAGCGCCGGCCTGCCGTGGCGCACGCCAGCGCTGCTCGAACGCGAACGCCATGCCTACGCCGCGATGGCCAACACGCTCACGCAGGGGCCGCTGACGGTGGCGCTGCTCAAGCAGGCGCTGGGCTCGGCCGAACCCGGGGCGGCCTACGCCGCGGCCTTCCTGGCGGGGCGCTGCGCCGCCGTCGATGCCGGACTGACGGGCGCCCTGGCCGATCTGGCGGCCGGCGCGTCCGAGCCCGACGTCGCTATCGAGGCGGCCATGGCGCTGGCGCTGCGCGGCGATCCCGTGCGCGGCAAGGCCATGCTGGAAGCCCGCCTGCATGCCGTCGGCCCTCTGGACGACCAGTACAAGGCCGCGTTCTATCTTGCCCAGCTTGGCGATCCATCCGGTTATGGCGCGCTGCTGGCGACCCTGCACAGCGACATTCCCCACTACCGCCTGATGGCCCTGCGCCACGCGCTGGCTTTCCAGCCCTACCAGGGCCGCATGGTCGGCAATCTGCAGGTCGACGTGGCCGCGCTGCTGGCCGAGCGCCTGGCCGACAGCGATGAACTGGTGCGCAGCGAAGTGCCGTTTTATCTGGAAGAGCTGGCGCCGCCGGACCTGCGCGCGCGTCTCGAACAGGTCGAACAGGCCGATCCCTCGCCCTCGGTGCGCATCGCCGCGCGCATGGTGCTCGACCGGATTGCCTAGCGCCCATCTGGAAGCGCATCGACGACGACAGCACCGGCGGGATGGCGTCGATCGGGTCGCTGGAGTAAGATGATCGCGCCCCGCCGCCTGTGCAGTGGGACCCGATACCAACGAAAGGGATGTCATGATCCAAGGATTTGCCCTCACACTGATCGCTGGCGCTTTGTGCGTCGCCGGCGCCTGCAGCGCGCAGGACAGCGGCGTCAACCCCGAACAGCCGCGCGCCAAGCTGCCGCCCGCAAGTGCACCGGCCAGCGGCGACGTGCGCGCCTTCCCGGCCGCGCCGGCCGGTTTTGCCGACACCCGCGAGGGCGTCGCGCAAGGCAAGGTGGTGGAGTTTGCCTACGACTCGGCCGTCACCGGCACGCGGCGCAAGGCCAGTGTCTATCTGCCGGCCGGCTATTCGGCCGAGCGCCGCTACCCGGTGCTGTATCTGCTGCACGGTATCGCGGGCAACCAGGACGAATGGCGCGGCTACGTGCACGCCAACACCATCATGGATAACCTGATCGCTGACGGCAAGGCCGTGCCGATGATCGTCGTGATGCCCAACGGCCGCGCCCTGGCGGACGACCGCCCGCCGCCCGCCGATCGCACCTTTTCGCCCGAGCACATGGACGGTTTCGCGCGCTTCGAGCGCGACCTGCTGGACTCCCTGATTCCGGCGATCGACCGGGCTTACCCGACCGAGACCAAACCGGGCCAGCGCGCGATCGCCGGGCTGTCGATGGGCGGCGGCCAGGCGATCAACTTCGGCCTCGGCCACCTCGATACCTTCAGCTGGGTGGGGGGCTTTTCGCCCGCGCCGAACACCCGCGCCGCGGGCACTCTGCTGGCCGAGTCCGAGCCGGCGCGCCGCCAGCTGCGGCTGCTGTACCTGTCGTGCGGCAGCCAGGATGGCCTGATCGACGTGGCGCGCAACTTTCATCTCTATCTGCAGCAGAAGGGTGTGGCGCATGTCTGGAACGTCGACGGGCACGGGCACGACCGCGAAAGCTGGACCGATAACCTCTACCAGTTCGCCCGCCTGATCTTCCGCTAGTTCCGGATCACTCCTTGCGCAGGCGCCGCCACAAGGTAGTGCGGCTGATGCCGAGGTAGGCGGCCGCCTCGTCGCGCCGGCCACCGAAGCGCGCCAGCACCTCGTCGACGCTTTCGCTCAGCGGCATGCTGGCGGCCGCCCCGAGCTCCGGCGCCACGCCCTGCAGGAAGCCTGGCGTGAGCGCCTGCAGCGGCTCGGCCGCCAGGTGCAGCGCGAGGCGTTCCATCAGGTTGCGCAGCTCGCGCACATTGCCCGGCCAGCCGTAGCGTTCCAGCAGCGGCGCGCAGGCCTGCATCTCGGCGTGCAGGTTCGGATGCGGGCGCGCGCCCAGCGCCGCCAGCGCATTCTTGAGCGTCCAGGCAGCCAGCTCCGCCACGTCGCCGCTGCGTTCGCGCAGCGGCGGCAGGCGCAGGCGCAGCACCGCCAGGCGGTAATACAGGTCGGCGCGGAAGCGGCCTTCGCGCACGCGCTCGTTCAAATCGCAGTGGGTGGCGCAGATCACCCGCACGTCGATGGGGACCGGGCGGGTGCCGCCGACCCGCACCACTTCGCGTTCTTCCAGCACGCGCAGCAGCCGGGTTTGCAGCGGCAGCGGCATTTCGCCGATCTCGTCGAGGAACAGGGTGCCGTGGTTGGCCGCCTCGAACAGGCCGGCGTGGCCGCCGCGGCGCGCGCCGGTGAAGGCGCCTTCCTCGTGGCCGAACAGTTCCGATTCGAGCAGCGATTCGGCCACCGCGCCGCAGTTGACCGCCACGAAGGGGCGGTTGGCGCCCAATGCGCGCGGCGCCTCGCGGTGCATGGCCTGGGCCGCCAGTTCCTTGCCGCTGCCGGTCTCGCCTTCGATCAGCACGGTGGCCGGCGAACGCGCGTACAGCACCACCGCCTGGCGTACCCGTTCCATGGCGGCCGACCGGCCGCGCAGGTCGTTGAGGCCGTGGCGCGCGCGCAGGGTGTCGGCGACCGGCGTGCGTCTGACCCGGTTCGATTCGAGCCGGGTCAGGCGCGCCATTTCGAGCGCGTCGTCGAAGGCCTGGCGGATCGAGGCGGCCGAATACACGAACACCCCGCGCAGGCCGGCTTCCTCGGCCAGGTCGGCGATCAGGCCGGCGCCGACGATGGCCTCGATGCCGGCCGCCTTCAAGTCCTGGATCTGGGCGCGCGCGTCTTCCTCGGTGACGTAGGTGCGCTGGGCCACCGGCACGTCGAAGGTGCTGCAGAATTCGGCCAGTTCGGGGTGCGGCTGGTAGGTGATGATGCCGATCCGGTTTGACAGCCGGCGCGCGCGCGCCAGCGCCTGCAGCATGTCGAAGCCGCTGGCCTTGGCGACCACCAGCGGCACCGAGATGCGGCCCTTGAGGTAGGCGGCGTTGGAGCCGGCCGCGATGACCACGTCGCAGCGCTCGCTGGCCACCCGTTCGCGGATGTGGCGGGCGGCGTCGTCGAAGCCGAGCGAAATCGGTTCGATCGCGGCGACGTGGTCGTATTCGAGCGTGATGTCGCGGAACAGGTCGGCCAGGCGCGATACCGAGACGGTCCAGATGACCGGGCGCTCGTCGTGGTCGGCGGGAGGGCGGGGGGCGTGGGCCATGTTTCATTGTAATCCACAATGATTCAGGTGTTTCATGCTGAAACGTTCCTGACCGTCGGGAAAAGCTGTTTTATTGAAAATATAGACACTGTCGACAGGTATTTGTTTTTGTATTTCTGTCATTTTCTGCGTAAATCGGTTTATTATCGGGATTCACTTTTGCTGCCCATGCCGGCGCAGCCGAGCCTGGCAGTAGTCGGATATGGATCGCGTACCAATTAACCTGGATTTTGTTGCAGAAGCGCTACACCTACTTGGATCGCCTGCCTGTGCGTGCGGGGGCGATGGTTTGGTGTTTGCGCGCAACACAGAACTGTGCGCGCTGCTGGGCCGCGATCCGCTCGGACAGCCGCTGGCGGCGATCTTCGGCGCCTGTTGCATGCCCGCCGCGGTGGAGCACATTCGCAATGCCTGCGGCGCCGCCCAGCGCTGGGAAAGCGTGCTCGACACGGCGCATGGCCACAGCGGCGCGCTGGTGCTGGCCAAGCCGCTGCCGGCCAACGCCGGCGCTTGCGGCGCCACCTTCGTGTTCACCGATCTGGCGCCGATGCATGTCAACCGCCAGACCCTGGCCGAAGTGCAGGCCATCATGACCAACGCTTCGATCAGCATCCTGTTCACCAAGAACCGGGTGATCACGCGCTACAACCGCGGCTTTGGCGACATGTTCGGCTACGAGGGCGATGAAGGGCTGGGCGTGTCCGGCCGGGAGCTGTATCCGAGCGAAGAGATTTACCAGCGCATCGGCACCGAAGCCTATCCGCTGCTGACCACGGGCCAGCATTTCCAGACCGAAGTGGAAATGAAGCGCAAGGACGGCAGCGTGCTGTGGGCACAGCTGATCGCCTACCTGGTCGATCCCGAGGATCTGGCCCAGGGCACCATCTGGATCGTGGAAGACCGCACCGAGGCCAAGCGCGCCGAGGAATCGCTGCGCAACGCGCTGCTGGAAAACCAGGCCATCCTCGACAGCGCGGTGCTGGGCATTTCGGTGGTGGAAAAGGGCTTCAACCTGCGCTGCAACCGCAAGATGGAAGAGCTGTTCGGCTATGGCGCCGGCGAGGTGGACGGCCTGTCGGTGCAGGCGCTGTATCCGGACCTGGAGAGCTGGGAAATGGCGCGCGCCGAGACCATGCGCGACTTCGGCGCCGGGCGTGTGCACATGTCCGAGTACCGGCTGGTGCGCAAGGACGGCAGCACCTTCTGGGCGCGGCTGTCGGGCCGCCCGTTCGACCTGGCCCATGCCAACGGGCGTTCGGTATGGCTGGTGGACGACGTCACGGCGCGCCGCGAGGCGGCCGAAGCGGTGCGCCGCGCGCGCGACGAACTCGAAGTGCGGGTACTCGAACGCACCGCCGAACTGGCCGGCGCCAACGCGCTGCTGCAGGCCGAGATCGTCGAACGGCGCCAGGCCGAGGCGCGCGTGCATCACATGGCCTATCACGACAGCCTGACCGGCCTGCCCAACCGCGCCCTGCTGACCGACCGGCTCGACCGCGCCATGCTGGCGGCCGAGCGCACCGGGCGCAGCCTGGCGGTGATGTTCATCGACCTGGACCGCTTCAAGACCATCAACGATTCGCTCGGCCATCAGACCGGCGACTACCTGCTCAAGGAAGTGGCCAGCCGCCTGTGCCGCGCGGTGCGCGCCAGCGACACCGTGGGGCGCCTGGGCGGCGACGAGTTCGTGGTGCTGGTGCCGGGCATCCGCAGCCCGGAGGAATGCGGGCATGTGGCCGAAAAGATCATCGAGGCGCTCGACACCTCGTTCCCGCTGGACGGACGCCTGCTGCACATCACGCCGTCGATCGGCATCTGCATGTATCCCGAGGACGGCAAGGACGTGGCCACGCTGATGCGCCATGCCGACGCGGCCATGTACCACGCCAAGGCGAACGGGCGCAATAACTACCAGTTCTTCACGCAGCGTATGAACCTGGCCGCGGCCCAGCATTTCGAGCTGGAGAGCAGCCTGCGGGCGGCGCTGGCGCGCGGCGAATTCGAGCTGTATTACCAGCCCATCATCGAGATCGGCTCGCGCCGCCTGCACGGCATGGAGGTGCTGCTGCGCTGGCGCCACGGCGGCGAGCTGGTGCTGCCGGACCACTTCATTCCCATCATCGAAGAAAATGGCCTGATCGTGCAGGTGGGCGAATGGGTGGTGCGGCGCGCCTGCGAGCAGAGCGTGGCCTGGACGCGCGAGGGCAGGGTGCCGGTGCCGCTGGCGGTGAACCTGTCGCCGCGCCAGTTCATGCACCGCGGGCTGGTCGACTCGATCCGCCAGGTGATCGAGGAAACCGGTATCGATCCGGCGCTGCTGGAATTCGAGATCACCGAGACGGCGCTGATGCAGCACGGCCAGCAGACCCTGGAGATTCTCGAGCAGCTCAATGCGATGGGCATCCGTCTGTCGATCGACGATTTCGGCACCGGCTATTCGAGCCTGGCTTACCTGAAGCGCTTCCCGGTCAAGAAGATCAAGATCGACCGGGCTTTCGTGCGCGACCTGGAAACCAGCGCGGAGGACAAGGCCATCGTCGGCGCCATCATCGCGCTGTCGGACAGCCTGCAGCTGTCGGTGGTGGCCGAGGGCGTCGAGAACGAGGCCCAGTTCGCGCTGCTCAAGGCCAGCGGCTGCCAGTATGCGCAGGGCTATCTGTTTGCCCAGCCGCTGGTGCAGGACGACGCGGCGGCGCTGCTGGGGCCTTAGACCAGGCTTATTCGCCCAGGGTGGCGATTACCGGCGCGTGGTCGGACGGCTGCTGCCACTTGCGCGGCACGCGGTCGATCGCGCAGGCGCTGCAGCGCTTTGCCATCGAGGCCGACATCAGGATGTGGTCGATGCGCAGTCCCTTGTTTTTCTGGTAGCCGAGCTGGCGGTAATCCCACCAGCTGAACGATTTCTCGGGCTGCTCGAACAGGCGGAAGGAGTCGACCAGGCCGAGGTCGATCAGGGCCGTCAGCGCGGCTTTTTCCCTGTCGGAAAACAGCACCTGGCCGGCCCACAGGGCGGGGTCGTGCACGTCGCGGTCTTCCGGCGCGATGTTGTAGTCGCCCAGGATGGCCAGCCCGGCCTCGCCATGCTGGCGCATTTCCTCGCCCAGCCATTCGCGCAGGGCCGCCAGCCAGGCCAGCTTGTAGACGTATTTGTCGGAGTCGACGCTCTGGCCGTTGGGCACATAGGCCGAAATGAAGCGCATGCCCTGGATGGTCGCGGCGATCAGGCGCTGCTGCTCATCCTCGAAGCGCGGGTTGTTCCTCACCACGTCCTCGATCGGGTGGCGCGACAGGATCGCCACGCCGTTGTAGGTCTTCTGGCCGCTGAAGGCGACCTGGTAGCCGGCCGCATTGATGTCCATGACGGGGAACTTGTCGTCCGTGAGTTTGGTCTCTTGCAGGCACAGCACATCGACAGGATTGGTTTCCAGCCATTGCAGCAGTTGCGGCAAGCGGATTTTCAGGGAATTGACGTTCCA
>CAMLHI010000095.1 GCA_946479705.1 uncultured Oxalobacteraceae bacterium | reverse complement strand
CCCAGCTTGACGACCAGCGGCGCCTGCGGGGTGGACGTGCACTCCCACGCGAGGGCCTCGCGCGTTTCGTCCCACACGCGCGCGTCGCGGCACACCAGCGCGCGCCCGCCGGGAAACTCGGCGTGCAGGGCGACGCGCAGTTCGGCCAGGTCGGCCTCGGCCAGCCGGGCGGCGTCGCACGCGCCATCACAAAACGGGACGGCAGTGGGTGGGCCGTCGCGGCCGGCATGGTAGTCGAAAGCGGCATAGGCCGCGGAGGGATGGGCGCGGATGCGCTCGGCCAGGCTGGCGGCCAGCTGCACCGCGGTGGCCATGAGCATGGTGTCGTGCCGGGTGCGGGTGGCCGCGACCTGGGCGGCTGCGGCGCCCGCGATGCCGACCGCCAGCACCAGCAGCGCAACGAGCACTTCGACCAGCGTAAAGCCTCCAGCGTACGACCGCCGCATGTGCGCCCCCATGGAATGGGCGCCGTAAGTAAACAGGTGATCGGAGGCGCCGAGACATGACCTTATCAGCGCGGCTCAGCCGGGCGGCTGGCCTGTCTCAAGCGGAAAAACGGAACTTATTTGCGGGGTTTGCGCTCGTGGCCAACTTCGGCAATGGCTTCCTGGAACTCGGCCAGGTCTTCGAAATTCTTGTAGACGGAGGCGAAGCGGATGTAGGCGATCTTGTCGAGCCGCTTGAGCTCCTGCATGACCAGTTCGCCGACGTGGCCGGTGTCGACCTCGCGCTGGCCGCTGGTGAGCAGTTTTTCTTCGATGGAAGCGATGGCCATGTCGATCGCGGCGGCCGAGACCGGCCGTTTGCGCAGCGCCAGCATCAGGCTGCCGCGCAGCTTGGAGGGAGCGAATTCGGTGCGGCTGCCATTCTTCTTGACGATGATCGGCATCGACAGTTCGATCCGCTCATACGTGGTAAATCGTTTATCGCAACTGGCGCAGCGGCGCCGCCGCCGGATCGAATCGTCCTCCGACACCCGGGTATCGAGTACCTGGGTATCTTCATGCTGGCAGAAAGGACATTTCATGGCGGCGCCGCTGGCTGTGGGGTTTAGGCTGCGTAGACCGGGTATTTGTCGGTCAGCTTCTTGACCTCGCCCTTGACGCGTTCGAGCACGGCGGCATCGTTCGGATTGTCGAGGATGTCGGCGATCAGGTTACCCACCACGGTGGCGTCTTCTTCCTTGAAGCCGCGGGTGGTGAAGGCCGGGCTGCCCAGGCGGATGCCGGAGGTCACGAACGGCTTTTGCGGGTCGTTCGGGATGCCGTTCTTATTGCAGGTCATGTGCGCCGCGCCCAGCAGTGCTTCGGCTTCCTTGCCGGTCAGGTTCTTGGCGCGCAGATCCACCAGCATCACGTGCGACTGGGTGCCGCCCGAGACGATGCGCAGGCCGCGTGCGATCAGGGCCTTGGCCAGCGCGTCGGCATTTTTCACGACCTGCTGCTGGTAAGCCTTGAATTCCGGAGTCAGGGCTTCCTTGAATGCCACTGCCTTGCCGGCGATGACGTGCATCAGCGGGCCGCCCTGGATGCCGGGGAAGATCGCCGAATTGATGGCTTTCTCGTGCTCGGCCTTCATCAGGATGATGCCGCCGCGTGGGCCGCGCAGGGATTTGTGGGTGGTCGAGGTGACGAAATCGGCGTGCGGCACCGGATTCGGGTACTCGCCGGCGGCGATCAGGCCGGCGTAGTGGGCCATGTCGACCATGAAGTAGGCGCCGACTTCCTTGGCGATTTTAGCGAAGCGCTCGAAATCGATGCGCAGCGAGAACGCCGAAGCGCCGGCGATGATCAGCTTCGGCTTGTGTTCGCGCGCCAGGCGCTCCATGGCCTCGTAATCGATGTCTTCCTGTTCGGTCAGGCCGTAGGAAACCACGTTGAACCACTTGCCCGACATGTTCAGCGCCATGCCGTGGGTCAGGTGGCCGCCTTCGGCCAGCGACATGCCCATGATGGTGTCGCCCGGCTTGAGCATGGCGAAGAACACGCCCTGGTTGGCCTGCGAGCCCGAGTTCGGCTGCACGTTGGCCGCTTCGGCGCCGAACAGTTGCTTGACGCGGTCGATGGCCAGCTGCTCGGCCACGTCGACGTATTCGCAACCGCCGTAGTAGCGCTTGCCGGGATAGCCTTCGGCGTATTTATTGGTCAGCTGCGAGCCCTGGGCTTGCATCACGGCCGGCGAGGTGTAGTTTTCAGAAGCGATCAGCTCGATGTGATCTTGCTGGCGGGTGTTTTCTTTTTGAATCGCGTCCCACAGTTCCGGGTCAACATTGGCGAGCGTGTGATCTTTTGCAAACATGAAAAACTCCAATCGATAAGAGTGCGAGGCAACGGCTGTAAGGGTCGACTGAGGGGAGCCAAAAATAGGACGGGCAGCCTCATCGTGCGCTTCCATCGGTGGCTGCCCAGGCGAACGGCTAATGAAATCTCACGTTTCCCGGTGGATGCCCACCTTTCGCCGGCTGGCGGGAACGCGCCGCGGCTTTTCGCCAGTTACGTGAGACGTAATGGAGCCGAGATTGTAAGTTAAGTCCCGCTTTTGAGCAAGATTTGAGCAGTTTGGCGGCGCCAACGGGCCGGCACGGGCCATGCCAATTCGGCTACAATCTGGCAGTCTCGCCTCTCTCGCCCTTGTCCCAGGATATTCCCATGATCGTATTCATTACCGGCGCTTCGTCCGGCTTCGGCGCCGCAATGGCCCGCACTTTCGTCCAGAACGGCCACCAGGTCGTCATCAGCGCACGCCGCCAGGACCGCCTGGACGCCCTCGCGGCCGAACTCGGCCACATGGCCTTGCCGATGCAGATGGATGTCACCAGCAAGCACTCGATCGACGAGGCGCTGTCGATGATGCCGCAATCCTGGCGCCCCATCGATGTGCTGATCAATAACGCCGGCCTGGCGCTGGGCACCGAACCGGCCCAGCAAGCCTCGCTGGACGAATGGGACACCATGATCGACACCAACTGCCGCGGCCTGGTGACCATGACCCGCGCCCTGCTGCCGGCCATGGTCGAGCGCGGCAGCGGGCTGATCATCAATCTCGGCTCGGTGGCAGGCCACTACCCTTACCCGGGCGGCAATGTATACGGCGCCACCAAGGCCTTCGTCGAGCAGTTCACCCTGAACCTGCGCGCCGACCTGGCCGGCACCGGCGTGCGCGCCACCAATATCGCCCCCGGCCTGTGCAGCGGCACCGAGTTTTCCAATGTGCGCATGCGCGGCGACGATGCCGCCGCGGCCAAGGTCTACCAGGGCACCAACGCGCTGACGCCGGCCGACATCGCCGCCACCGCCTACTGGATCGCGACCCTGCCCCCGCATATCAATATCAACAATATCGAGATGATGCCGACCTGCCAGGGTTTCGCGCCCTTCAATATCGTGCGCCAGCCGGCGTAAATACCAGGGCGGCGGCATGTAACCCGAGCCGCCGCACATGTTACTGAGTGTTACGCCTCTTGGCGCGGAGGCAAGTCTGGCGGTCTACTGCTGTCTGCGCCAAACCTTGCTGTATTGCTCTTGAATTATGTACGGCAGCGTACATTTACCGGGGCAAAATGGCGTAGAATGTTTCCCATTTTCACTGACCAAGCTTTCCATGCCCTCAGTATTTACCTGGTCCGTCCGGGTTTATTACGAAGACACCGACGCCGGCGGCATCGTTTTCTACGCGAACTACCTGAAGTTTTTCGAACGCGCACGGACGGAATGGCTGCGCGCGCTGGGCATTGGACAGCACGCCCTGCTGCAGGAACATGGCGCGCTCTTCGTGGTGAAAAATACCGATGTGGACTATCACGCGCCAGCCCGGCTCGATGATGAACTAAAATTAACTCTGGGCATAGAAAAAATCGGCCGTGCTTCGGTGCAGTTCACCCAGCAAGCCTGGCGCGGCGGGCAGTTGCTCGCCAGTGCCGCCGTCAAGGTCGGCTGCGTGGATGCGGCCACCCTGCGCCCGCGCGCCCTGCCCGACTTTGCCGCTGCTAGAATGCTCGCCGCATAATCCGACCAACAGAGTTCAACAAAGCACACAATGAATGTAGCCCAAGACCTTTCCTTCACCGCGCTGATTGCCAATGCCCACGTCATCGTGCAATTGATCATGGCGCTGCTGCTGGGTGTTTCGCTGATGAGCTGGACCTACATTTTCCGCAAGATCTTCGCGATCCGCGCGGCGCGCCGCCAGACCGAAAAATTCGAACGCAGCTTCTGGGCCGGCGGCAACCTGCACACCCTGCACCAGAACGCCTCGAGCACGCGCGAGCAGAGCGGCGCGCTGGCGCGCATCTTCGAAGCGGGCATGGGCGAATTCATCAAGAGCAAGCAAACCACCGGCGCGCTCGACATCAACGCCGTGCTCGACGGCGCGCGCCGCGCCATGCGCGCGGCCTTCCAGCGCGAACTCGACGCGCTCGACTCGCACCTGAACTTCCTGGCCTCGGTCGGCTCGGTCTCGCCGTATGTCGGCCTGCTCGGCACCGTATGGGGTATCATGAACGCCTTCCGCGGCCTGGCCAATGTGCAGCAAGCCACCCTGGCGGCGGTCGCGCCCGGCATTGCCGAAGCCCTGATCGCCACCGCCATCGGCCTGTTCGCCGCCATTCCCGCGGTGGTCGCCTACAACCGCTTCTCGCACGACATCGACCGCCTGGCCATCCGCTTCGAAAGCTTCGTCGAAGAGTTTTCCAACATCCTGCAGCGCCAGTCGCGCTAAGGCCCGGACACCATGGGATCGCTATCGAGCAACCTGCGCAGCGGACGGCGGCGCAAGTACAAGTCAGAAATCAATGTCGTGCCGTACATCGACGTGATGCTGGTGCTGCTGATCATTTTCATGGTCGTGCCGCCGGCCAACAGCCCGAGCGTGATCAACCTGCCCAGCGCGCAGAAATCGGCGCTGCCGCCGGACGATTACATCCAGATCGTCGTCAAGCCCAACACCAGCCTGTCGATCGGCATCAACGGCAAGAATGCCGCGACCCCGACCGACGTGCCGGACCGGACCGCGCTGGTGCAGCAGCTGCGCGTGCTGCACAACGACCATCCCGAGTTTCCGGTCATGATTTCCGGCGACAAGGACAGCAAGTACGACGACATCATCCAGCTCATTTCGGAAGCCAAGAAGCTGGGTATCACCCGGGTCGGGCTGGCCACCAAGTGAGCACCGCGACGACATGGCCACGCTGAATACCGCCGCCAGTACGGGCAGCCCTTACCGGATACCGCCCGAGCCGAGCCGCCTGCCATCGATCCTGCTGGCCGCCGCCATGCACGCCATCCTGGTGGCCTTCCTGTGGGTCGGCATCAAGTGGCAAAACAATGCGCCGGTGGCGGTCGAGGCCGAAGTGTGGGACATGAAGACCCAGGCCGCCGCCCCGCCCGCGCCCACGCCCGTGCCGGCTCCCGAGTCCAAGCCCGATCCTGAGCCGCCGCGCCCGGTGAAAGCGGTCGAGCCACCGCCCGCTCCCAAACCGGATATCGCGCTGGAACGCCAGAAGCAGAAGGAACTCAAGCAAAAACAGTTGGCCGAGGAAAAGCTGGAACGCGAGCGCGAGGAAAAACTCGAGCGCCAGCGCGAAGAACTGAAGGAAAAGAAGGAGCTGGAAAAGAAACTGGCGGCTGAAAAGAAAGCCGCCGAGAAGGCCGAGAAACTGGCCAAGGCCAAACAGGCCGCCGAGGAGCAGAAAAAGTTCGACAAGCTGCGCGCGGCCGACCTGCAGCGCATTACCGGCGCCGGCAGCGTCCCGGGCGGCGCGCCCAAGGCCACCGCGCCGCGCATCGACAGCGGCTACCTGGCCAGCATTACCAGCAAGATCAAGAGCACCACCTCGTATCTGGGCAGCACCGACGTGGCCGGCAACCCGCGCGTGCAATTCAAGGTGGACCAGTCGCCTTCGGGCGAGATCATGTCGGTGCGCCTGGTCAAGAGCAGCGGCCTGCCCGCCTTCGACGAGGCGGTCGAAAAAGGCATTATCAAATCGTCACCGCTGCCCAAGAAGAAAGATGGTACGGTAGAGCGCACCCTTGAAATCGGCTTCTCGATGAAGGACTTGAACTGATCCTCGCATGAGCCACGAACCAGGATACGACTATGAATGAACCACGTTTGACCTTAGGCCGCCGCCTCGGCATGCTGCTGGCCGGCGCCACCCTGCTGGCCGGTACCGGCGCGCACGCCCAGCTGCGCGTGGAAATTGCCGGCGTCGGCAGCAACCAGATTCCCATCGCCATCGCCACCTTCGCCGACGAGGCGTCCGCGCCCGCGCAAGTGTCGGCCATCGTCAAGGCCGACCTCGAGCGCAGCGGCATGTTCAAGGTGATCGACACCGGCACCGTCATGTCCGAGACCGCCGCGGTCGACTACGGCCAGTGGAAGTCGCGCGGCGCCGATGCCCTGGTGGTGGGCAGCGTGCAAAAGCTGGCCGACGGCCGCATCGAAGTGCGCTACAAGCTGCTCGACACGATCAAGAGCAGCCAGCTGTCGAGCCTGAACGAAGCGGCCCAGCCACGCTATGCGCGCCTGTCGGCCCACCGTATCGCCGACGATATCTACCAAAAGCTGACCGGCACCCGCGGCGCCTTCTCGGCCCGCATCGCCTACGTCAATGAAAACCGCGGCGCCAAGGATTACCGCCTTGAAATCGCCGATTCCGATGGCGAAGCCGTGCAGGTGGCGGTACGCTCGGTCGAACCGATCATCTCGCCGTCGTGGTCGCCGGACGGCACCAAGGTGGCCTACGTCTCGTTCCGCGAATACCGCAAGCCGGTGATCTTCGTGCAAGACCTGATTACCGGCAACCGCAAAGTCGTGGCCAACGAAAAGGGCAATAACTCGGCGCCGGCCTGGTCGCCCGACGGCAACACCCTGGCCGTGGCCCTGTCGCGCGACAACCACACCCAAATCTACGCCCTCAGCAGCGATGGCAGCAACCTGCGGCGCCTGTCCAACAGCAATGGCATCGACACCGAACCCAACTTTTCGGCCGATGGCCAGTCGATCTACTTCACCAGCGACCGCAGCGGCAGCGCCCAGATCTACCGCATGAGCGCCAGCGGCGGCGACGCCAAGCGCATCACCTTCAACGGCGCCAACAACACCAGCCCGCGCCTGTCCTCGGACGGCAAGACCATGGCCTGGATTTCCCAGCGCGACGGCGGCTATTCCCTGTACGCGATGGACCTGGCCAGCGGCCAGGAACTGCGCCTGGCCGACCAGGCCACCGAACCGAGTTTCTCGCCCAACGGCAAATACATCATGTACGCCACCCAGGCGGGCGGCCGCAAGACGCTGGCCGTGGTGTCGGTCGATGGCCGGGTCAAGCAGCGCCTGACTACGCAGGCAGGAAACATCCGGGAACCCAGCTGGGGCCCGTTCTTAAAATAATGTAGGTCACCGAGACTTTTTTAACCGTGAGGAGAAGTACCATGCGCCATTTCAATCATGCAGCATTCATCGTCGCGAGCGCCGCCCTGCTCTCGGCTTGCA
>CAMLHI010000094.1 GCA_946479705.1 uncultured Oxalobacteraceae bacterium | reverse complement strand
GTCGGCCAGGGCGCTCAAGCCCGGCGCCAGGGTCAGCAGATGGCCGGCCAGGTTGCCGCTGTCGACCGCCGAGATGTACATCGGGTGCAGCGGCTGCAGGGTCTGGGTATCGTACCAGTTGTAGAGGTGGCCCTGGTGGCGCTCCATGCGCGCCATGGTCTTGAAGGCATCGCCGGTGCGCTGGATGACGCGCCCGGCGGTGATGAAGCCGAAGTCCCAGGCGGTCAGGTTGGCCAGCAGCGACATGCCGATATTGGTCGGCGAGGTGCGGTGCGCGATCACGCGGGCCGGGTGCTCCTGCATATTGTCGGGCGCGAGCCAGTTGTCTTCCGGGCCGGCGAAGGACTCGAAGAAGCTCCAGGTCTTGCGCGCCAGGCTTTGCAGGAACATGGTTTGCGGCGACGTGAGGGTGGCGGCCACGCGCGCCACCGGCAGGCTGATCCACCACGACAGCACCGGCGCCAGGAACCACAGCAGCAGCACCGGCGCGGCCACCCGCAGCGCTTCCGGATGCAGCACCGACAGCATCAGCGCGGTGCCGAGCGAGAGCGCCGGCGAGAACCACATATTGAGCCAGTTCGATTCCATGTCGGTCGAGGAACGCGACAGGCTCGATGGCCGCCATTCGAGCAGGTGGCGGCGCGTGACCAGCAGGCGCCAGCTGGCGCGCACGGCGGCGCCCAGGCTGAAGTAGGCTTCGTAGGGCAGGAACGCCACCGACAGCGCGGCGTGGCCGAACATCAGGCGCGCGCTCTTGGCGGCGGTGCTCAGGTGCTGGCCCCACAGATCGTCGTGGGATTTTTCGGTCAGGTCGGCCACCACGCTGACGATCGGCGGCAGGAAGAATACGGCCAGCACGGCCAGGGTCCAGAACAGCGGCGACGGCATCAGCGCCCAGCAGGCCACCAGCACCAGCGTGAGCGTCGGCGCCACCAGGCTGCGGCGCAGGTTGTCGAACAGCTTCCAGCGCGACAGGCTGGAGAGCGGATTGCGTTCGCGCTGGCCGTTGGCGCCGGGCACCTTGGAGCGCAGCCAGCCGGCCAGTTGCCAGTCGCCGCGGGTCCAGCGCTGGCGCCGGCTGACGTCGTCGCTGTAGCGCGCCGGGTAGGCTTCGTACAGCTGGGCGTCCGACAGCAGGCCGGCGCGCAGGTAGCAGCCTTCGAGGAGGTCGTGGCTGAGGATGCGGTTGTCGGGGAAGCGCTGGCCCAGCACGGCCTCGAAGGTGTCGACGTCGTAGATGCCCTTGCCGATGAAGGAGCCTTCCAGGAACACGTCCTGGTAGACGTCCGAGACGGTGCGGGTGTAGGGGTCGATGCCCGGCTCGCCGCCGCACAAGATCTCGTAGCGCGAAGCGTTCTCGGACGGCAGCGCGGCGGCCACGCGCGGCTGCAGGATGCCGTAGCCTTCCACCACGCGGCGCATGGCCGGGTCGATCTGAGGGCGGTTGAGCGGGTGCGCCATGGTGGCGACGAACTGGCGCGCGGCGTCGCGCGGCAGCTGGGTGTCGGTGTCGAGCGTGATCACATAGCGGATGTGGCCCAGCTCGTCGGTGCCGCCGGCGATGCAGGAAAACGCATCGGCCGCGCCGCCGCGCAGGAAGGCGTTGAGCGCGCCCAGCTTGCCGCGCTTGCGTTCGTGGCCGATCCAGGCGTTTTCGGTCGGGCTCCACACACGCGGGCGGTGCAGCAGCAGGAAGGGCTCGACCTGGCGGCGGACGGTGACCGGCGCGCCCTCGTCGTCCGGCAGCACGGACGACTCGACGTCGATTTCATGGCGATAGCGCTCGTTGAGTTCCTCGATGCGGCGGCGCACCTGAGCCACCAGGGCCTCGTCGTCCGGCATGGACTCCTTGGGCGCGTCGGCGAAGTCGGTCAGCAGGCAAAAGCGCAGGTTCGGATCGCGGTTGGCCAGGTAGCGCACTTCCAGGTCTTCGCACAGGTCGGCCACGTTGGCGGCGCTGTAGATCAGGGTCGGCACCACCACCAGGGCGCGCGCGTCGCCCGGCACCCCCTTGCGGTAATCCATGCGCGGCAGCGGGTGCGGGCGCGCCAGCTGGGTGGCCAGGAAGTTCACCAGCGCCAGCGCCAGTTGGCTGGTGCCGATCACGGCCAGCAGGCCCAGCACGATCAGCAGCGCGCCTTCGAGGCCGTCTTCGGAGGCACGCTTGACGACCGCGCCGGTAAACAGCAGGGTGAAGAGGGCGATCGGGCCGAGGTAGGCGGTCAGCGGCGACCGGCGACCGGCGCGGCGCAGGGCGGCGCTGAGCGGAAAGCGCGCCGCCAGGCGCTGCTCGAGCAGCGGCAAGCCTTTGCCGACCAGGTAGTAGCCGACGTGGCGGGTGCGTTCGTCGAGGCCGCCGGCGGACAGCTCGCGGTGCTCCATCGCCAGCGCCAGGGCCTGTTCGGCCACCTGGGTTTCGGTGTAGTCGCAGCGCTTGGCCAGGTTCTCGACCACGTGGCGGTAATGGTCGCGGGTGGCGAAGTCCATCTTGCCGTAGGTGTCGGCCGGGTCGAGGCGCAGGGTGCGTTCGACCCCGCTCATGGTCTCGACGAATTCCTGCCAGTCGGTGGTGCCGAGGAAGCGCAGGCTGCCGATGCTGTTGCTGATCGAGACCTGGTCGGCGGCCTGCTGGCCGATCTCGGCCTGGATCTGCTGTTCGATGGTCAGGCCGGTTTCGGCCAGGCGGGTGGTGACCCACTGCAGCGCCAGGGTCAGCCCCGGGCTCTGGCCCTGCAGGCGGCGCGCGATTTCGGCCACGAAGCCGCTGTTCATCGACTGGCCCGAGCGCGCCATGTCGGCCACCAGCAGGATCAGGTCGGACGGACTTTTCTCGGCCGTGTCGACCATCTGGTCGGCCCAGGTGTTGGCCAGGTCGCGCTGGGTGCGGTTGTCGGCCACCCGCGCGGCCACGCGGCGCAGGTTTTCGATCAGCGCCAGGCGCAGCATGATCGGGATGGCCCATAGTTCGCCCAGCTTGAGCGGGGCCACTTCCTGGTAGGCGTCGACGAAGCGCGCCAGGCTTTCCGGATCGACCCGGCCATCGCCGTGGGCGATGATTTCGAGGGCAATCTGGTAGACCCGCGGGGTGCCGTCGGTATCCTCGTTGGCCAGGCGCGGCAGCTCCTTGCTGTAATCCTTGGGCAAGTGGCGGCGCGCGGTGCGGATCTGCTCTTCGATCAGGTAAAAGTTGTCCAGCATCCACTCGGAGGCGGGGGTGATCTGGCGTCCGGCCTTGATGGCGGTGGTCAGTTCGGCACAGGTGTCGCTGATGACGGCGGCGTTTTCGCTCAGGCGCGCCAGCAGGCGGTCGGGGCCGCCCTTGTTGCTCAACTGGTGACGGTGCGCCATGAACTTGCCGTGCATGGCCATCTGGGCAGCACTGAACAGTTCGGAGCGCAGCGGCGTCTCCTGCTCGATGTCCGTTTCAGGCGTAGCGCCGAATTGATAGAGCGTGTCGGACAGGACGGTTTTTTCTTCGTTCAACGGGAAACCTCGCGTAGGCATGAGTAGCCAACACGCTGAAGAAAACAGCGAGTTGCGACCGGGGCGAACGGCTGTTTCCATAGTAAAAGGACAGGCGGAACTGCACTGTGCGCCAGCGAACATAAGTCGCCAGCAAGCGTTGCCCGGCGCCTAGAAATGGTAGCGCAGCGAGACCGTCAGGCTGCGTTCGCGCTGGCGCGGATCGGTGTGGATGAGCGCGCGGGCGGGCCGCTCGCTGTTGACTTGAAGAAATTCCGAGACGAGCGTGAACGAGGGGTTCAGGTCGAGCGCGTAGGCCAGCGCCAGCGCGTTGCCGTGCTCGCTGTTGGGGTCCTGGGGCAGGATGTCGTCTTCCTCGTCGACGCGGAAGCGGTCGTAGCGGATGGTCGCCTGGCCCGGCCCGAAGCGGTGGCTGGCCAGCACATACCAGGCAGCGACATCGGCGTAGACGGCGCGGCGTCCCACCAGGGTGCTGCCGAGCATGGCTTGGGCGGCCAGCTCCCAGCCGGCGCCCGGATGCAGGCGCAGGCCGAGGTGCTTGAAGCGGGTGGCCCAGGCCCATTGCGCGTCGACGATGGCGCGCGGATTGGCGCGGTTGTCGTAGTGCATCGCGGTGAGTTCCAGCATGCCGCGCCAGGCATAGTGGGCGCTGAGGTAATAGCCCAGGCGGTGGTCGATTTCGCGGAAGGGATGGATGTTGCGGGTCTGCCACAGGTCGCCATCGTCGCGGTAGACCGGCAGGTCCGCCAGCGGCAGCGATTCGTGCAGGCTGGTGATGCGTTCGCTGACGGTCCAGCCGCGCCAGGCCAGCAGCGTGCCGGTTTCATCGTTCCAGCCGAACACGGCGGCGGTAAGGCCGAAGTCGTGCGGCGAGCCGGCCAGGCGCCCGTTGCGCGACAGGTTCAGTTCGATGCCCCTGGTGCGCAGTTCCTCGCCGATCCAGCTGTTGATGGCCGAGCTGGATACGGTGCGGGTGGGGGTCCAGCCGACACTGGCGTAGTCCAGTTCCATGCTGGTGACGGGAAAGAAGGCGCCAGCCTTGAGGCGGGCTTTCCAGGGGCCGCTCGGAACCGGGTTCCAGCTCAGGAAAGCTTCGTTGACGCCGAACGCGCCGCGGCGGTCGTCGCTGGCGTTGGCGACGATGGTGGCGCCGACGGTGTCGGCCAGCTCGGCATCCGCCGCCAGCGTGGCCTGGCCGAGACGCAGGCCGGAACGGTCGTAGCGCAGCTTGCCCAGGCCACCGTGCAGCCAGCTGGTGCTGGCGTCGACTGCGGCGGCGCGCAGGTCCACCAGGCCGTGCAGCTCGACGGCGCGGGCGCAGGGCCCGGCCAGGAGCATCGCCAAGCAGAGGGCTTTTGCATGGATATACATCGTTTCCATTATGCCGCAAACGAAATGGCAACAGAATATGGCGCCGGGCTAAGGCCTCTTTTTGTTACATGAGCTCGCTTCGCCGGGGCCGCAGCGCTTACATCACGAACAGCATCGCCAGCACCGCCGCCAGCATGGCGCCGGTGGCCAGCCAGCCCAGCCACTTCAGGCGCGGGCCGATGGCGAAGCGCCCCATCACGCCGGTATCGGCGCCGATCACCATCATGGCGGCCATGATCGGCACGGCCACCACGCCGTTGACGACGGCGCTCCAGAACAGCGCCTTGATCGGATCGATCGGCATGAAGCACAGCGCCACCCCGCCCAGGGTCGACACCGCGATGATGGCGTAGAAGCCCTTGGCCACCGAAGGCTTGTGCTCCAGGCCCTTGGCCCAGCCGAAGGCGCCGGCGGTGGCGTAGGCGGCCGAACCGGCCAGCACCGGCACGGCCAGCATGCCGGTGCCGATGATCCCGGCGGCGAACAGGATGAAGGCGAACTGCCCGGCCACCGGCCGCAGCGCCGCCGCGGCCTGGGCCGCCGTGTCGATCTGCGTCACGCCATGCGCGTGCAGGGTCACGGCGGTGGTGAGGATGATGAAGAAGGCCACCAGATTGGAAAAGCCCATGCCCACCACGGTATCGATGCGGATGCGGCGGAAGCTCGCGCGCGCCTGCTGCGGCGCGTCCTTGAGCGGCAGGCGCTCGGGATGGGCGCCCATCTCCTCGACCTCCTGCGCGGCCTGCCAAAAGAACAGGTAGGGGCTGATGGTGGTGCCGAACACCGCCACGATGGTGAGGATAGTGGCGCTGTTCCAGGACAGCTGTGGCGCGACCAGCGCAATGCCCATTTCGCGCCAGTCGATCTTCACTGTAAACACCACGGCGACGTAGGCCAGCAGGCCGAGGGTCAGCCACTTGAGCAGGCGCACGTAGCGGCTGTAGGGCACGAACACCTGCAGCAGCAGCGAGACCAGGCCGAAGCCGGCCGCGTACAGATGGGAGGGGCCGCCCACGATCAGCGCCAGCGCATCGCCCATGGCGCCGATGTCGGCGGCGATATTGATGGTGTTGGCGCCCACCAGCAGGCCGACGATGGCGTACAGCAGCGCACGCGGGAAGCGCTCGCGCATATTGCCCGACAAGCCCTTGCCGGTGACCCGGCCGATGCGCGCGCTGACGGTCTGCACGCCCACCATCAGGGGCCAGGTCAGCAGCATGGTCCACAGCAGGTTCATGCCGAACTGCGCGCCCGCCTGCGAGTAGGTGGCGATGCCGCTCGGGTCGTCGTCGGCCGCGCCGGTGATCAGGCCGGGGCCGAGCTTGGCCAGCCAGCGCTGGTGGGTGGGACGTGGGGTGGCGCGCACAGGCGCCTTGGGTGTCAATACCGTCATTACATACTCGCGACAAGCGGGTTCCTTCCGAAACCCAGGATTGGTGAACTTGTGCGTAGTGAGACTGGCGAGGAAGACGCCGTCATCCGCAGTGGCGGGCAACGGCTGTGGAAAGCGTTATCCGGTCAAGGCGGTGCCGCCAGCGCGGCCACTACAGACACTAGAATAACTGCCCATGAGGGGCTCCACAGAATGAAAACTTCGCCAATTTAATCGTGCGGGCTGAGGAAGTCAACCATTCATGGGCCAATACCGAATTTAAATTTTTGCGATGTATGCGATGATTGCCGCGCCCCCCAACACCTCCTGGAGAACGCCCATGCCAGCCATCCCTTCCCTCCCCGCCGCCGCTCTTGTATTGCTGCTGGCCGGGTCCAGCGCCATGGCCGACGAGCAGCTCGTCAAGATCGGCGTGAGCGGTCCGCTGTCCGGCGCCAATGCCTTCGCCGGCAAGGACGACGAGAACGGCGTTCGGCTGGCGCTCGAGGAACTCAACGCCAGGCCGATCCAGGTGGCGGGCAAGGCGGTGCGCTTCGAACTGGTGTCCGAGGACGACCAGGGCGATCCGAAAACCGGCGTGACGGTGGCGCAGAAACTGGTCGACGCGGGCGTCAAGTTCGTGCTCGGTCCATACAACTCGGGCGTGGCGATTCCCGCCTCGCGCGTGTACGAGCAGGCTGGCGCGCTGATGTCCACGGTCGGCACCAATCCGAAGATTACCCAGGGCGGCTACCAGGGCGTGTTCCGCATCGTCGCCAGCGACACCCGGGCCGGCGCCGCGATGGCGGCCTACGCGGCCAGGCAGCTCAAGCTGGCCAGCGTCGGCGTGGTCGACGACCGCACCGCCTTCGGCCAGGGCGTCGCGGCCGAATTCAGCAAGCAGGCCAAGGCGCTGGGCATGACCGTGGCCGCCCACGAGTTCACCACCGACAAGGCCAGCGACTTCGCGGCCATCCTCACCAAGCTCAAAGCCAAGGGCGTGCAGGCGGTCTTCTTCGGCGGCTACGCGCCCCAGGCCGCGCCGATGGCGCGCCAGATGCGCGCGCTCGGCCTGAAAGCCCGCCTGCTTGGAGGCGACACCCTGTGCAGTCCCGAGATGGCCAAGCTGGGCGGCGACGCGGTCGGCGAGAACGTGCTGTGCGCGCAGGGCGGCGCGATCCTGGAACGCCAGGCCGCCGGGCCGGCCTTCCAGGCGCGCTACAAGGCCCGCTTCAAGCAGGCGCCGGACGTGTACGCGGCGCCCTTCTACGACCAGACCATGTTCATCGCGCA
>CAMLHI010000093.1 GCA_946479705.1 uncultured Oxalobacteraceae bacterium | reverse complement strand
CGCGACATCTACATCCGCGAAGGCTGCTACAACTGCCACTCGCAGATGATCCGGCCGTTCCGCGCCGAGACCGAGCGCTATGGCCACTACTCGGTGGCCGGCGAATTCGTCTACGACCATCCGTTCCAGTGGGGCTCCAAGCGCACCGGCCCTGACCTGGCCCGCGTGGGCGCCCGCTACAGCGACGAATGGCACCGCACCCACCTGGACAATCCGCGTGATGTGGTGCCCGAATCGAACATGCCCGGCTATCCGTGGCTGGCCACGACCAAGCTCGATCCGTCCGAAGTGCAGCCCAAGATGCGCGCGCTGCGCCGCCTGAACGTGCCGTACACGGATGAAGACATCGCCCGGGCGCCCGAGGCGCTCAAGGACAAGACCGAGCAGGACGCGCTGATCGCCTACCTGCAAGGGCTGGGTACCCTGATCAAGACAAGGAACTGAGATGGCAATCGACTATGTATTCGACCGCGCGAGCAGCATCATGACGGTCGTCAGCTTCATCACCTTCCTCGGCATTTTGCTGTGGACCTTCGCGCTCAAGCGCCGCACCGACTTCGATGCGGCCGCCGCGCTGCCCTTCCTGGACGACGCCGAGGAGGCCCGCCATGGCTGACTTCACCAACGGATTCTGGGACCTGTACGTGGCCGTGATCACCATCCTGTCGATCCTCGGCTGTGGCGTGCTGCTGTGGTCGCAGTCCTTCCAGAAGCTGCGTCCGGGCGACCCCACCGACGGCACCACCGGCCACGTGTGGGACGAGGACCTCACCGAACTCAATACGCCGCTGCCGCGCTGGTGGATGTGGCTGTTCTACATCACCATCGTGTTCGCGCTCGGCTATCTGGCGCTGTATCCGGGCCTGGGCAGCTATGCCGGCAAGCTCGGCTGGAAGTCCAGCGGTGCCTACCAGGAAGAGCTCAAGCGCGCCAAGGCCGACTACGGTCCGCTGTTCGCGCGCTACGCCAGCCAGGACCTCAAGACCGTGGCGGCCGATCCCCAGGCCCACGCCATCGGCGAGCGCCTGTTCCTGACCTACTGCGCGCAGTGTCATGGCTCCGACGCGCGCGGCAACAAGGGCTTCCCCAACCTGACCGACAAGGACTGGCTGTACGGCGGCGCACCTGAAACCATCAAGGAGACCATCCTCAAGGGCCGCAACGGCGTGATGCCGCCGATGGGCGGAGCGCTCGGTTCGGACGATGACATCGTGAACGTTGCCCACTACGTCAAGAGCCTGTCGGGCGGCACCGCCGATCCGATCAAGGTCTCGCTCGGCAAGGGCAAGTTCAGCGCCTGCATGGCTTGCCACGGCGCCGACGCGCACGGCAATACCGCGATGGGCGCGCCCAACCTGAGCGACAAGGTCTGGCTGTACGGCGGCAGTGCCGAAACCATCATGGAAACCATCCGCAAGGGCCGCAACAACACCATGCCCTCGTTCCAGGACTTCCTGGGCGAAGACAAGGTGCATGTGCTGGCCGCCTACGTGTGGAGCCTGTCGAACGAACCCGTGGCCGTCGCGAAGAAATGACCATGGCCGCACCGATCCCGCCCAAGCCCGCCGCGCCCAAGCCCACCGTCATCCGGATGTACGCCGCGCGCGAAGAGATTTATCCGCGCGAAGCGAAGGGCCGCTATGCGAGCTTGCGCTGGGCCTGCGTGTGGATCACCCAGCTGGTGTTCTATGGGCTGCCCTGGCTGAACTGGAACGGCCGCCAGGCCGTGCTGTTCGACCTGGGCGCCCGCAAGTTCTACATCGTCGGCATGGTGCTGTGGCCGCAGGACTTCATCTACCTGGCGGCGCTGCTGATCATCTGCGCCTACCTGCTGTTCATGGTGACGGCGGTGGCGGGACGGGTGTGGTGCGGCTTCGCCTGTCCGCAGACGGTCTACACCGAGATCTTCATGTGGATCGAACGGCGCATCGAAGGGGCGCGCAGCGCGCGCATGCGCCTGGACCGCCAACCCTGGTCGCTTGAGAAACTCGGCAAGAAGAGCGCCAAGCACCTGGCCTGGGGCCTGGTGGCGCTGTACACGGGCATCAGCTTCGTGGCCTACTTTACCCCCGCGCGCGCACTGTTCGACGGCCATACCCTGGGGCCATGGGAAGCCTTCTGGATCGGCTTCTACGCCCTGGCCACTTACGGCAACGCCGGCTGGCTGCGCGAGCAGGTGTGCAAGTACATGTGCCCGTATGCGCGCTTCCAGAGCGCCATGTTCGACAAGGACACCCTGATCGTCACCTACGACCGGGCGCGCGGCGAACCGCGCAGCGCCAAGCCGGCCGAGGGCAAGGGCGATTGCATCGACTGCACCCTGTGCGTGCAGGTGTGCCCGACCGGAATCGATATCCGCAAGGGCCTGCAGTACGAATGCATCGGCTGCGCGGCCTGCGTGGACGCCTGCAATGTTGTGATGGACAAGATCGGCAAGCCGGGTGGCCTGATCCGCTACTCGACCGACCACGCGCTCGAACAAAAATGGGATGCGCGCCAGATCGGCCGGCGCATCCTGCGTGCGCGGGTGCTGATCTACTGCGCCATCCTGGGCCTGATCGTGCTCGCCTTCTTCACGGCGTTGACGCTGCGCACGCCGCTGAAACTGGACGTGCTGCGCGACCGCGGCTCGATGGGGCGCGAGGTCGAGGATGGCCTGATCGAGAACGTCTACCGCCTGCAGATCATGAATACCGGCGAACAGGCGCACCGTTTCGTGCTGGAGGTGGAGGGCATCGCCGGCATCCGCCTGGACGGCAGCGCCGAAGCCGAGATCGACGGCGCCACCACGCGCGCCGTGCCGGTGCGGGTGCGCGCACCGCGCGATGCCGCCAGGCGCGGTTCCAATCACATCGAATTCACCGTGCGCGCGGTGGACGGCAGCGGCCTCAAGGTCGAGGAAAAAGCCGTCTTCATCGTTCCGCGCTAGCCGCATCCAAGGAGAGCCTCATGCACGCCGTTCCCCAATCGTTTAACACCGTCACCCCCTGGTATGCCCAGCGCTGGCCATGGCTGCTGATGCTCGGCCCCGCGCTGGTGATCGCCGCCGGCTCCTACACCAGCTACCTCGCGGTCACCCACGAGGACGCGCTGGTGGTGGGCGACTACTACAAGAAGGGCAAGGCGATCAACCAGGAGCTGCGGCGCGACCGTGCCGCCAGCGCCATGCGCCTGGGCTTCGAGGCCGCCTACGATCCCGCCACCGGTACGCTCAGGGGCGACTTGCGCAGCTTCGGCCAGGCTTGCCCGACGCCGTTCCGCCTGACCCTGGCGCATGCCACCCTGCCGGGCAGGGATATGGTGCGCGAGGTGCGGCCCGATGCGGCAGGGCGCTTCACGGTGCAGCTGGGCGCGCTGGCGCATGCGCGCTGGCAGGTCCAGGCTGAAGCGCCGCAGTGGCGCCTGGCCACGTCGTGGTTCGGCAGCGGTGCGCTGACGATGGTCGCCGACCCGGTGCACGCGCCATGACAGCGGCGCGCGGAATGGGACGCATGGCCATGGCGGTGCTGTGGCCGGGCTTCCTGATGGCGGCGCTCACCGACGGCCTGGTGTTTTCCTTGTGCGATCCGCACGAGGTGCTGCCGGCGGCGGTCTCGCCGATGGCGGCTTACACCGCCGGCTTTTTCTTCTTCTGGGGGATGGGTGCGCTGGCGAGCATGCTGACCTGGTATCTGGCCACGGTGCCGGAGGAGCACGACCCGCCGTTCTGATTTGGCGAGCGGCTTACTCCATCGGGCTGCACTGCTCGGTGCCGGCCGCCATCGCTTTCAGGATCGGCAGGTCGAGCAGCTTGATCTCGCGCTTGTCGACCTCGATCCAGCCCTGCTTCTTGAAGCGCGAGAGCAGGCGGCTGACGCTTTCGATGGTCAGGCCGAGGTAGTTGCCGATATCTTCACGCGACATGCGCAGGGCGAAACCGGTGGAGGCGTAGCCGCGCGCCTGGTAGCGCGCCGACAGGTTGACCAGGAAGACTGCGAAGCGCTGCTCGGCGCGCATATTCCCCAGCAGGAGCATGACATTCTGCTCGCGCGTGATTTCCTGGCTCATGATGCGGTGGAAGTGGCGCAGCAGTGTCGGCACCTGGCCGAACAGCTCTTCCAGCCGGAAGAAGGGAATCTCGCACACTTCGCTGTCTTCCAGGGCCACCGCGTCGCAGTGGTGGCGGTCGCCGCTGATGGCGTCCATGCCCAGCAGTTCGCCGGCCATCTGGAAGCCGGTGATCTGCTGCTCGCCGGCGGCATTGATCTGGTAAGTCTTGAAATGGCCGAAGCGGATCGCGTACAGGTTGCGGAAGGGCTCGTCCATCTGGTACAGGCGCTCGTCGCGCTCGAGGCGGCGGCGCTTGCCGATGATCTGGTCGAGCCGGCCGATATCGTCATCGTCCAGTCCCATCGGCAGGCACAGCTGGTGCATGCTGCATTGCGCGCAGCTGGCCTTGAGGGCGCCGATCGTGACGGCTTCGGGCGGAATGAACGGCAATGGCTGGCTCATGGATGGTGGTCACATGTCGGTGCGGGAGCGGTCATGATACCGCACCGGACCGGTGCGTGCGGGGCCATGGACAATTTGACCGGGCGGAATTACCACACCGCCGCCCTGCCTACACGGCAAGACCCGGCACGGGCGGCGCCGCCGCCGCGTGGGCGATAAAGGCGCTCTGGGTCGGCATGCTCGCCACCGTCTGGGCGATATGGTCGCGCACCTTGGCGAAATAGCCGTGCAGCTTGAGCAGGTCCATCTCGTCGACGTAGGGATCGTAGCGTTCCGGCATGATCCCCAGGCCCATCATCATGGCCACGAAGGATGGGCCGCCGAAGCCGTCGCTGCTGTAGACCATGGCGTGGCCGGTGGTGCGGAACAGTTCGATCTGGTGGCTCAGCGTATCCGGGATCGGCATGGCCGCGCAGTAGCGCCAGAATGCGGAATCGTCGCGCGCGGTCAGCTTGTAGTGCAGGATGATGAAGTCGCGCACCAGTTCGTAGCGCTTTTGCATATAGGCGTTGAACTGGTCGCGCAGCGCCGGGCGGAAGTCGCGGTCCGGGAACAGTTCGATCAGGGTCGCTACCGCCGTCAAGATCAACGAGATGCTGGTCGATTCGAGCGGCTCGACGAAGCCGGCCGACAGGCCGATCGCCACCACGTTCTTGTCCCAGGAGAGGCGGCGCCGTCCGGTGACGAAGCGCAGCTGGCGCGGTTCGCCCAGCGCGCGCCCGTCCAGGCCGTCCAGCAGCGCCTGGCGGGCCGCCTCGTCGGTGGTGAACTGGTCGCTGTAGACATGGCCGTTGCCGGTGCGGTGCTGCAGCGGAATGCGCCAGCGCCAGCCCGCGCTGGAGGCGGTCGAGGTGGTGAAGGGCGTCATGTCGGCCACCTTGGCGCAGGGGACGGCAAGGGCGCTGTTGCAGGGCAGCCAGGCGCTCCAGTCGTCGTAGCCGGCTTTCAGGGTGCCTTCGATCAGCATGGCGCGGAAACCCGAGCAGTCGATGAACAGGTCGCCCTCGACACGGCGGCCGTCGGCCAGCTTGAGCGCGGTGACGTAGCCGGTCTCGGGATGCTGCTCGACTTCCACGATGGTCGCTTCGATGCGCAGCGCGCCGCGCTTCATGGCGTATTCGCGCAGATAGGCCGCGTACAGGCCGGCGTCGAAATGGTAGGCGTGGGTCAGGCTTTGGGTGACGGGCGACTCGCCCCCTGGCGGCACGAATTTGTTGTGGCGCGCCATGACGGCCGTGATCGACCAATCTTCCAGCGCCGGCATATTGTTGAAGGACTGCGCCAGGCGCAGCCAGTACATGTGCGGCGGACGGTTGTCGATGTTCGGTCCGAGGTCGCTGAAGCCGTGGAAGAAGCGGTTGCCGACGTGGCCCCAGTCCTTGAATTCGATGCCCAGCTTGAAGGTGGCCTGGGTGCGCTTGACGAAGTCGACTTCGTCGAAGCCCAATGCCGAGTTGTAGGCGCGGATGTTGGGCAGGGTGGCTTCGCCCACGCCGACGGTGCCGATGTCGGGCGACTCCACCAGTACCACCTCGACATGCCGGCCGAGCCGCTGCACCAGGGGCGCGGCCGTCATCCAGCCTGCCGTGCCGCCACCGACCACGACGACCTTGCGAATCCGCTTGTCCAGCATCTGCCTCTCCCCATTGCCTGCATTTTTTGTAGTGACCGAGAGTGTAGGGAAGAAGCTGCGCGGCGGCAACCATTTCCGTGCGCGGTGGCGCCTTAGCGTGGCGTGCGAAAACGTGGATCGACCTGGGACAGCGGCGCATCGGCCAGGCTCTTGCGGTCCTTGGGCTTCTTCGGCTTCTTGGGCTTCTTGAGGATCGCGCCGGCGGCATCGGTCAGCGGGACGCGGTGCTCCGGTTCGAAGCCGGGTTCCTCGACGCGTTCCAGGGTCTGGCCGGTCAGCGTTTCGAGCGCCGCCAGCAGGTCGACCTCATCGGCGGCCACCAGCGAAATTGCCTCGCCCGCCGCGCCGGCCCGGCCGGTGCGCCCGGTGCGGTGTACATAGTCTTCGGCTACCGTGGGCAGGTCGAAGTTGAGCACTTGCGGCAGGTTGTCGATGTCGAGGCCGCGCGCGGCCACGTCGGTGGCCACCAGGATGGCCGCCTGGCCGGTCTTGAAGCGCTCCAGCGCGCGCAGGCGGGCCGGCTGCGGCTTGTCGCCGTGGATGGAATCGGCCGCGATGCCGTGGCTGGCCAGGGTATCGGCCAGCTGGTCGACGCCCTTGCGGGTCTTGACGAACACCAGCACCTGGCGCCAGCCGTGCTTCTTGAGCAGGTGCAGGAACAGTTCCGGCTTGCGCTTCTTGTCCACCGGGACCATCCACTGGCGGATGCGCTTGACGGTGGTATTGCGCGGGCTGACTTCGATATTGAGCGGGTCGGCCAGCAGCTTGGCGGCCATGGCGCGGATCGGATCGGAAAAGGTGGCCGAGAACAGCAGCGTCTGGCGCGGCTGGGGCAGCAGCGCGAATACCTGGTCGAGCTCGCGCGAGAAGCCCAGGTCGAGCATGCGGTCGGCCTCGTCGAGCACCAGGGTGGACAGCTGCTGGAACTTGAGCGCGTTCTGGCGGTGCAGGTCGAGCAAACGTCCCGGGGTGGCCACCAGCAGGTCGAGTCCCTTGCGCATCTTCATCATCTGCGGATTGATGCTGACGCCGCCGTAGGCCACGGCGGTGCGCAGCGGCAGGCCGGCGCCGTAGGCCTGCACGCTCTGGTGCACCTGTTCTGCCAGTTCGCGCGTGGGCACCAGGATGAGCACGCGCACGCAGTTGGACGCCACCTGCGGGCCTTCCATGGTCAGGCGCTGCAGCAGGGGCAGGGCGAAGCCGGCGGTCTTGCCGGTGCCGGTCTGGGCGGCGGCCAGCAGGTCGCGCCGCGCCAGGATGGCCGGAATGGCCTGCGCCTGGACGGGGGTAGGGCTGGCGTAGCCGAGCGCATCGAGGTTGCGCAGCAGCGGATCGATCAGGCCAAGGGAAGCAAACGACATGGAGAGTCCACGGGAAGTAAAAGCAAGGGCAACAGTTTACCCTGTCCCGCGCGGACCGGCGCAAACGGCGGTGGGGCGGCTCAGCGTGCCGC
>CAMLHI010000092.1 GCA_946479705.1 uncultured Oxalobacteraceae bacterium | reverse complement strand
GTCGAACCGACCTACGGCGATGCCCAGGGCGGCGCCACCCGCGTGATCGGCAATGCCGAACTGCAGATGCCCTTCCCAGGCAGTGGACAGGACCGCAGCCTGCGCTGGTTCGGCTTTGTCGATGTCGGCCAGATCTACCAGGAAGGCGAGCCGATTCGCGCCAACCAGCTGCGCGCGTCCACCGGCCTGGGCCTGTCGTGGATTTCCCCGGTGGGGCCGCTCAAGTTGAGTTATGCTAAGCCCCTGAACGCCAAGCCGGGCGACCGGCTCGAGCGCTTCCAGTTCCAGATGGGGACCGGATTCTGACCAACGCTGCACTGTCACATGGATTCATATTTGGATTGCGGAGAATTATGTTGAACACGATGACTGCCACGCTGCCACGGCGGCTCGCCCTGTTCGCTGCCCTGTGCGCATGCGCCGTGGCGGCCCAGGCGCAACAGGCGCCGAGCAGGATCGGCTACGTCTTTACCGAACGCCTGATGACCGAGTCCAAGCTCGCCAAGCAGGCCGACGCCAAGATCGAAGCCGAGTTCTCCAAGCGCCAGAAGGCCATCCAGGACATGATCGCCAAGTTCAAGACTGCCTCGGACAAGCTCGATAACGACGCGCCCAACCTGCCCGAAGCCGAGCGCACCAAGCGCACGCGCGAGCTGTACGATCTCGACAAGGACCTGCAGCGCACCCAGCGCGAGTTCCGCGAAGACCTCCTGCAGCGCAAGAGCGAAGAGCGCGCCAACATCGCGCAGAAGGCCTACAAGCTGATCGAACAGATCGCCGAGCAGGAAAAGCTCGACATCGTGCTGCAGGAATCGGCCTGGTCGAGCCCACGCATCGACATCACCGACAAGATCCTCAAGCAGCTCGACAAATAGACTGCCAGGGCGGCGCCGCCGCGCGCCGCCGCACTTTCAACACTCCACACGAAAAGATCAAGATGGGCACCCGACTGGCACAATTGGTCGAACGCCTGGGCGGACAACTGGTGGGCGACCCGGAGATCGAAGTCTCCGGCATTGCACCATTGGCCGAAGCCGGCGTATCGCACATCAGCTTCCTCAGCAACAGCAAGCTGCGCGCCCAGGCCGCCCAAAGCGGCGCCGCGGCGCTGATCCTCGCGCCCAAGGACGACGAGGCGGTGGCCGCCACGTTCCAGGGCGCGCGCATCCTCACCACCAATCCGTACGCCTGGTTCGCCCGCGCCGCCCAGTATTTCGCCGCGCTGACCGAGGTGCTGCCGGCGCCCGGCATCGACCCGCGCGCCAGCGTGGCCGATGGCGCGCAGGTGGCCGCCAGCGCCCACGTGGGTCCCAACGCGACCGTCGAAACCGGGGCGGTAATCGGTGAGGGCGCCATCATCGGCGCCGGCAGTTTTGTGGGCCGCAATGCGCGCATCGGCGAGGGCACCCGCCTGTTCCCCAACGTGAGCTTCCACGCCGAGTGCGTGATCGGCGCGCGCGGCATCCTGCATTCGGGCGCCGTGATCGGCACCGACGGCTTCGGCTTCGCCAACGAGGGCGGCGTGTACATCAAGATTCCCCAGACCGGCCGGGTGGTGATCGGCGACGATGTCGACATCGGCGCCAACACCACGGTCGACCGCGGCGCGCTGGCCGACACCATCATCGAAGACGGCGTCAAGCTCGATAACCAGATCCAGATCGGCCACAACTGCCGCATCGGCGCGCACACCGCGATGGCCGGCTGCGTGGGCGTGGCCGGCAGCGCCATTATCGGCAAGTACTGCACCTTCGGCGGGGCCGCCATGGTGCTGGGCCACCTGACCATCGCCGACCATGTGCACATCTCCTCGGGCAGCATGGTGAGCCGCTCGATCGCCGAAGCGGGCCAGTACACCGGCTTCTATCCGCTGGCCAAGAACGCCGACTGGGAAAAAACCGCCGCCATCGTTCGCAATCTGGACACGATGCGCGATAAAATCCGGGCCTTGGAAAAAACCATAAAAACTCTGACAGAAAAATAATGACCACTACCGAAAACAAAACCCTGGATATCTGCGCCATCAAGAAGCTGCTGCCGCACCGCTATCCGCTGCTGCTGGTCGACCGCGTGCTGACCTGGGAAGCCAACAAGAGCATCACGGCGATCAAGAACGTCACCGCCAATGAAGAATTCTTCAACGGCCACTTCCCGCACAAGCCGGTCATGCCGGGCGTGCTGATGATCGAAGCGATGGCCCAGACCGCGGCCATCCTGTCCTTCCTGACCATGGGCGTGCAGCCGGACGAAAACTCGGTGGTGTACTTCGTGGGCATCGACAATGCGCGCTTCAAGCGCCCGGTCGGCCCCGGCGACCAGCTCAAGATGGACGTCGAGATACTGCGCGTGTCGCGCGGCATCTGGAAGTACAAGGCGGTCGGCTCGGTCGATGGCGCCGTGGCGGTCGAAGCAGAACTGATGTGCACCATCCGCAGCGCCGTGGACGCGAGCCAGCCAGCGGGGCAGTAATGGCGACGATCCACCCCACCGCGATTGTCGACCCCAAGGCCGAACTGGGCGAGGGCGTCAGCATCGGCGCCTTTTCGATGGTCGGCCCCAATGTGCGCATCGGCGATGGCACCGAGGTCGGCCCGCATGTGGTCATCGAAGGCCACACCACCATCGGCCGCGACAACAAGTTCTTCCAGTTCTCGTCCATCGGCGCCGCGCCGCAGGACAAGAAGTGGTCGGGCGAGCCGACCCGGCTGGAGATCGGCGACCGCAATACCGTGCGCGAGTTCGTCACCTTCAATACCGGCACCGTGCAGGACAAGGGCGTTACCCGGCTGGGCAACGACAACTGGATCTCGGCCTATGTGCACCTGGCGCACGACTGCCAGGTCGGCAGCAATACCATCTTTTCCAACAATGCCCAGCTGGCCGGTCACGTGGAAGTGGGCGACTGGGCCATCCTGTCCGGCTACGCGGGCGTGCACCAGTTCTGCAAGATCGGCGCGCATGCCTTCGTGGGCATGTACACCAGCCTGACCCAGGACGTGCCGCCCTTCGTGCTCGTCTCGGGCAACCCGGCCGGCGCGCGCGGCGTCAACATCGAAGGCCTCAAGCGGCGCGGCTTCACCCGTCCGCAGATCGACGCCATCCGCAACGCCTACAAGCTGGTGTACCGCAACGGCTTGACGCTCGAGGAAGCCAAGCAGGAGCTGGCCGGCGCGCAGGACGCCGCCACCGAGGCCGGCGAGCAGTACGCCGCCTGGCGCACCTTTCTGGAGAGCGCGACCCGTGGCATCGTCCGCTGAGGTGTCGGTCGCGATGGTCGCCGGCGAGGTGTCCGGCGACCTGCTGGCCGCGCGCCTGATGGAAGGCTTGCGCGCCAGCCTGCCGCATGCCCGTTACCACGGCATCGGCGGCGAGCGCATGATCGCCCAGGGCTTCGAGTCCGACGTCGAGATCGACAAGCTGACCGTGCGCGGCCTGTTCGAGATCATCCCGCGCTACCGCGAGATCAAGGCCATCCAGGACCAGCTGCGCGACCGCCTCATCGCCGACAAGCCCTCGGTCTTCATCGGCGCCGACTACCCCGGTTTCAATCTCGGCCTGGAGCAGCAGCTGCGCGAGGCCGGCATCCCCACCGTGCACTTCATCAGTCCGCAGATCTGGGCCTGGCGTGGCTGGCGCATCAAGAAGATCGTCAAGGCGGTCTCGCACATGCTGGTGATCTTCCCCTTCGAGGAAGAAATCTACCGCAAGGCAGGCGTGCCGGTGACCTACATCGGCCATCCGCTGGCTGAAGTGATCCCGATGGAGATCGACACTGCCGGCGCACGCCGCGCCCTCGGCATCGAAGGCGATGTGCGCGTGGTGACGGTCATGCCGGGCAGCCGCATGGGTGAACTCAAGTACCTGGCCGAACCCTTCCTGGGCGCGGTCACGCTGCTGGCCGCGCGCGACCCCGACCTGCACTTCGTGGTGCCGATGGCCGGTGCGCGCCAGCGTGCGTATTTCGAACAGGCCGTCGCCAAGGCCGGCCTGGCCGGCGTGTCCATCCAGCTCACCGACGGCAGCTCGCACACCGCGATCGCCGCCGCCGATGCCGTGCTGGCCGCCTCCGGCACCGCCACGCTCGAAGTGGCGCTGCACAAGAAGCCCATGGTGATCGCCTACAAGGTGCTGTGGAGCTCGTACCAGATCATGCGCCACATGGGCTACCTGCCGTGGATCGGCCTGCCCAACATCCTCTCGCGCGAGTTCGTGGTGCCCGAACTGATCCAGCACGACTGCACCCCCGCCAAGCTGGCCGATGCCATGTGGGAGCAGCTCTCGGACGGCGCCAACCGTGCGCGCCTGGCGCAGCGCTTCACCGAAATGCACCGCAGCCTGCTGCGCAACAGCGCCGAGGAAAGCGCGGCCGCGGTCCTGCGTGTCATCGCATCGTCAAAGACATCATGAGAAAAACCAAGGTCAATTTCTATCCCGGGCTGAAGAAGAACGCGCTGCCGTTCACGGTGGACGACATCGTCTGCGGCGTCGACGAAGCCGGGCGCGGTCCGCTGGCCGGTCCGGTGGTGGCCGCAGCCGTGATCCTGCATCCCGACCGTCCGATCGAGGGCCTGCGCGACTCGAAAAAGCTCACCGCCGAACGGCGCGAGGAACTGGCACCGCTGATCAAGCTGCACGCGCTGGCCTGGGCAGTGGCCGAATGCTCGCACGAGGAAATCGACAACCTGAACATCCTGCAGGCGACCATGCTGGCGATGCGGCGCGCGGTCGAAGCGCTGCACATCATGCCGACCATCGCCCTGATCGACGGCAACCGCAGCCCGGTGATGAGTATCCGCTGCCATCCGATCGTCGAAGGCGACGACAAGGTGCACGCGATTTCGGCTGCCTCGATCCTGGCCAAGACTGCGCGCGATGCGCAGCTGGTGACCTTGCACGCGCAGTATCCGCAGTACGGCTTCGACCAGCACAAGGGCTACGGCACCGCCATGCACCTGGAACGCCTGCGCGAGCATGGTGCCTGCCCGGTGCACCGGCGCTCGTTCGCGCCAGTGCGCGCGGCCCTGGGCCTGGATGGCGTACAGCTGGATTTCGGTGACATGTTGGAGTTCGAGCCTGCATGAAGACCATCACATCGCGCGACAATCCGCTCTACAAGGACCTTAAGCACCTGGCCACCAGCTCGCAGGCGCGGAGAAAAGCCGGTCAGACCCTGCTCGACGGCGTACACCTGTGCCAGGCCTACCTGCAGCTGCGCGCCGCGCCGCGCCACTGCATCGTGGCCGAAAGCGCGCTGGCCAATCCGGAAGTGGCCGCCATCGTCATGCAGTGCGAGAACGCCCACGCGCACTGCACCGTCATGCCGGACGCGCTCTACAACGCCATCAGCCAGGTCGAGCATGGCGTCGGCCTGATGTTCCTGATCGATACGCCGGCACTGCCGCTGCCCAGCGCGCTGACCGTGTCGGCGGTCCTGCTGGACAATCTCCAGGACCCCGGCAATGTCGGCTCGATCCTGCGCAGCGCGGCGGCGGCCGGCATTACCCAGGTCTACTGCAGCAGCGGCACGGCCTTCTGCTGGTCGCCCAAGGTGCTGCGCGCGGCCATGGGTGCGCATTTCGTGGTCGAGATCCACGAGAACGTCGACCTGGCCGCCCTGATCCGCGCCTCGAAGGTAGCGGTGCTGGCCACCAGCGGCTATGCCACCCAGCGCCTGTACGATGTCGACCTGCGCCAGCCGGTGGGCTGGCTGCTCGGGCATGAAGGGCAGGGCGTGGCCGACGACTTGATGGCCTTGGCAACTCATCAAGTCGTGCTACCCCATGCGGGTCAAATCGAGTCGCTCAACGTGGCAGCTTGCGCCGCCGTGTGTTTTTTTGAACAGCTGCGGCAGATTCAGGCATAGACGAACACCGCCATCTGCGGGTAATCTGCCATCTTGAGATCAGCTGGAGCTTCAATGGACATCGCGCATCTGCAATTCTTGGTCGCCGAGACCGACACCGCCGAGCGGCTGGCCACGGCGGTCATGCTGGGCCACCTGGGGGCGGTCAACATCACCCAGGCGCCCGACGGCCACACCGCGCTGCGCTGCTTCCAGAATTCCTTCAATCCCACCATCGACATCGCCGTCATCGACCTGGCCTTGCCGGGCATGGACGGACTGGAACTGATCCGCAGCCTGGCCGCCCTCAAGACCCGCGCGCGCCTGATCGTCACCGGCGCGCAGAGCGGCAGCCTGATGTTCTCGATCGAGACCATGGCCCAGGCCTACGGGGTCGAGCTGCTGGGCGCGATCACCAAGCCGGTCAGCGTGGCCAAGCTGGAATCGCTGCTCAATAACTACGTCCCACCGGCGGTGGTGACCGATCAGCCCAAGGGGCCGGCCTTCAGCTTCGCCCAGATCGGTATCGGCCTGCAGGCGCGCCAGTTCGAACCCTTCTTCCAGCCCAAGATCGAACTCGAAACCGGCCAGGTCAAGGGCCTGGAAGCGTTCGCGCGCTGGCGCCATCCGGAGTTCGGCGTGCTCGGTCCGAGTTCCTTCATCGGCGCGCTCGAACAGAACAACCGGGTCGATTTCCTCGACTGGAGCATGATCGAAAAGTCGGTCGAGCGCTGCCGCTATTTCCACGACCGCGGCCTGCCGATTTCCATCTCGATCAACCTGTCGCCGGTCACGCTGGCGCATCCGCAGTTCATCCAGCAAATCACCGCCTGTGTCGAGCGCCATCGCGTGATGCCCGGCTACGTCACCTTCGAGATGCCGGAGTCCTCGGTGCTGGTGAGCGATCCGAGCTTCATCGAGCGGCTGGTGCGCCTGCGCATGATGGGCTACGGCCTGGCCATCGACGACTACGGCACCGGGCGCTCCAACCTGCAGCTGCTGGCGCGGGTGCCGTTCTCCGAACTCAAGATCGACCGCAGCTTCGTCGATGGCGCCTCGAAGAAGCGCGCGCTGTCGGTGGTGCTCAGCACCTGCCTGGGGCTGGCGCGCAGCCTGGAACGCCAGTCGGTGGCGGTGGGCGTGGAGACGCGCCAGGACTGGGACTTCCTGCAGCGCCTCGGCTGCACCTATGCGCAGGGCTATCACATCGCCAAGCCGATGGAAGCCGAAGCCTTCCCCGGCTGGCTGGAAGACTGGCAGCAGTTTTTCTGATCACAGGCCGCTGAGCCGCCCGCCGTCGACCAGCAGCTCGGCGCCCTGCACGAAGGCCGCGTCGCTCGACGCCAGGAAGGCCACGGCCGCGGCGATGTCTTCCGGCCGGCCGACGTCGTCCTTGTCGATCTTTTCCCTGCCCGCCTTGACGTTCGGGTTATTCCACAGCATGGGCGTGTCCACCGCGCCCGGCAAGATCGCGTTCACACGGATGCCTTTCGGCTTGCCTTCGATGGCCGCCGAGCGCGTCAGCGAAAGCAGCGCCGCCTTGGCCGCCGCATAGGGCGCCACTTGCGCCTCGGTCTGGCGCGCGTGCACGCTGGACAGATTGACCACCGCGCCGCCTTCCTTCATGTGCAGGAAGGCCTGCTTGATGAAGAAGAAGGCGCCCACCAGGTCGACTTGCAGCACGCGCGACCAATCCTCGCCGGTCAGTTCCTCGATCGGCTTGAACACCATCATGCCGGC
>CAMLHI010000091.1 GCA_946479705.1 uncultured Oxalobacteraceae bacterium | reverse complement strand
CGGCGTCGGCTGCGGATCGCTTTCCGCTGGCCGACGTGCGCCTGGGTGCCGGCCCGTTCCTGGATGCCCAGAACCGCAATCTGCATTACCTGATGTCGCTCGATCCGGACAAGCTGCTCGCGCCGTTCCAGCGCGAAGCCGGTTTGCCGCTGAAAGCGCCGAGCTACGGCAACTGGGAATCGCACGGCCTGGACGGCCACATCGGCGGCCACTATTTGTCGGCGCTGGCGTTGATGTATGCCTCGACCGGCGACGCCCAGGTCAAGGAGCGCCTCGACTATTTCGTCAATGAGCTCAAGAAGTGCCAGCAGGCCAACGGCAACGGTTACCTCGGCGGCGTCCCGGAAGGCAGCAAGGCGTGGCAGGATGTCGCCAAGGGCGCGATCAAGGTCGACAACTTCTCGGTCAACGGCAAGTGGGTTCCCTGGTACAACCTGCACAAGACCTATGCCGGCTTGCGCGATGCCTGGCGCTACGGCGGCAGCCAGGACGCGCGTGCCATGCTGGTCGCGTTGGCCGACTGGGCGCTCAAGCTGACGGCGGCGCTGAGCGACGAGCAGATGCAGACCATGCTGCGCGCCGAGCATGGCGGCATGAACGAAGTGCTGGCCGATGTCTACGAACTGACCGGCGACAAAAAATACCTGGCGCTGGCGCAGCGCTTCTCGCACCAGGTTTTGCTGCAGCCGCTGGAAGAGGGCAAGGACAAGCTGACCGGCATGCACGCCAACACGCAGATCCCGAAAGTGGTCGGCTTCGAGCGCATCGCCGCGCTGGGCGGCGACCAGCAGATGCACAAGGCCGCGGAATTTTTCTGGCGCACGGTACACGATCACCGCACCGTGGCCATCGGCGGCAACAGCGTGCGCGAGCACTTCCACGACGACAAAGACTTCTCGTCGATGATCAGCGCGGTCGAAGGCCCGGAGACCTGCAACACCTACAACATGCTGCGCCTGTCGGAGATGTTGTTCCGCCACGACCCGAACGTGCGCTATGCCGATTACATGGAGCGTGCGCTGTTCAATCACATCCTGTCCTCGCAGCACCCGGACACCGGTGGCCTGGTCTACTTCACGCCGATGCGCCCGAACCACTACCGCGTGTATTCGCAGCTCGACAACTCCATGTGGTGCTGCGTCGGCTCGGGCATCGAGAGCCAGTCCAAGTATGGCGAATTTATCTACGCCCATGAGAAAGATGCGCTGTACGTCAACCTCTACACGTCCTCAACGTTAGAGTGGCATGAGAAGGGCGTGCGCATTACCCAGACGACGCGCTTTCCGGATGCCGACACCAGCCGCCTGAAGATCGATGGCAATGGCGTATTTACCGTCAAGCTGCGCTATCCGGGCTGGGTGGCGCCCGCGGCCATGCAGGTGAAGGTCAATGGCAAGCCGCTCAAGGTCGATGGCAAGCCGGGCAGCTATGTGAGCGTCACGCGTCACTGGCGCACGGGCGACCGCGTCGACGTGACCGTACCGATGCGGACGACCCTCGAGCGCATGCCGGACCAGTCGAACTATTATGCGGTGCTGCGCGGGCCGATCGTGCTGGCGGCCAAGACGCAGCCGTTCGCCAACGAGAAGCTCAACGTGTTCCCGGATCCGTCTGGCGGGCATGTCGCCAGCGGGCCTGTGTGCGCGCTGGAGGCGGCGCCGCTGTTCGTGAGCGACACGCGCGATTTTGTAAAGCGCTTCAAGGCGGTCAAGGGCGAGCCGATGACGTTCACGGCGCCGGGGCTGATCCAGGGCCGCGACGCGGCGAACATGAAGCTCATTCCGTTCTTCCGGCTGCACGATTCGCGCTACACGATCTACTGGCCGTATTCGACCCCGGCCGAGGCGCAAGCGACGCGCGAAGCGGCGGCAAAGGCCGAAGCCGAGCGCATCGCCCTCGACGCGCAGACCATCGACCAGGTGGCGCCGGGCGAGCAGCAGCCGGAGTCCGATCACGCGTTTGCGGGCGAGGGCGCCGACGCCGGCGTCGCCAGGGGCAAGCACTGGCGCCATGCCAGCGGATGGTTCAGCTATGTGCTGAACGACCGCAAGCTGGAAGCGAAGACCTTGCGGCTGACCTTCAGCGGGGGTGATGCGGGACGCAGCTTCGATGTGCTGGTCAATGGCCAGCAGCTGGCCGCGATCACGCTGGAGAAGAGTGAGCAGGAGTTCTACACGAAAGATGTGGCAATTCCGGCCGAGATGGTCAAGGCCTCGCTGACGGTGAAGTTTGTCGCCAGGCCGGGTTCGATCGCGGGCGGATTGTACGGGCTGCGCTTGCTGCGTTAGCCGGCGTCGTCGAAGGCGTGGACCGCTCAGTGCGGTTCCCGCTTTCGCCAGTTATAGGGGATAATATTTTCGATATCCCTTCAGGCAAAAAAGTGATTGGTTCGATATGCCACTTTCTCCTACCATTAGCGATATAGGAAATAGTGGAAAACTCACAGGAGACATACATGTTTCAAACTCGTAGACTGATTCTCGCCAGCGCCGTCGTCGGTGCCATGGCCGCCAGCTTTCCCGCTATCGCCGCCAAGCCGCTGGTGATGGGCTTCTCCCAGGTGGGCGCCGAGAGCGAATGGCGCACCGCCAATACCTCCTCGGTCAAGGACGCCGCCAAGAAGGCCGGCGTGACCCTCAAGTTCGCCGACGCCCAGCAGCGCCAGGAAAACCAGGTCAAGGCCATCCGCTCCTTCATCGCCCAGAAAGTGGACGTGATCGCGTTCTCGCCAGTGGTCGAATCGGGCTGGGAAACCGTGCTGCGCGAAGCCAAGGCCGCCAAGATCCCGGTGATCCTGACCGACCGCGCCGTCAACGTGAGCGACCCGACCCTGTTCGCCTCGTTCATCGGTTCGGACTTCGTCGAAGAAGGCCGCCGCGCCGGCAAGTGGCTGGTCGAGCGCTCCGCCTCGATCAACAAGCCGGTCATCAACGTCGTCGAACTGCAGGGCACCGTGGGCGCCGCACCGGCGATCGACCGCAAGAAGGGCTTCGAGGAAGCCATCAAGGCCAATCCGAAGCTCAAAATCGTGCGTTCGCAGACCGGCGACTTCACCCGCGCCAAGGGCAAGGAAGTCATGGAAGCCTTCCTGAAAGCCCAGGGCAAGAACATCGACGTGCTGTTCGCGCATAACGACGACATGGCCATCGGCGCCATCCAGGCGATCGAGGAAGCCGGCCTGAAACCGGGCAAGGATATCCTGGTCATCTCGATCGACGGCGTCAAGGGCGCGTTCCAGGCCATGGTCGCGGGCAAGCTGAACGTGACGGTCGAATGCAATCCGCTGCTCGGCCCGCAATTGATGCAGCTGGCCGCCGATGTCGCCGCCGGCAAACCGGTACCGAAGCGTGTCACCGTGGTCGAGGGCGTGTTCCCGGCCGAAGTGGCCGCCAAAGAGCTCCCTAACCGTAAGTATTAATTGGCTGAATTGGCTTGTCATGAACCAGGCAACACAGGCCGCCGCTCCAGTACTGGAGTTGCGCGGCATTAGCAAGCAGTTCCCGGGCGTGAAGGCACTGAGCGACGTCGCCTTGCGCCTTTTCCCCGGCGAAGTGCACACCCTGATGGGGCAGAACGGTGCCGGCAAATCCACCCTGATCAAGGTGCTCACCGGCGTCTATACGCCGGAGTCGGGCACCATCACGATGGAAGGGCAGCAGATCCGCCCGACCTCGACCCAGGACGCGCAGCGCCTGGGGATCAGTACCGTGTACCAGGAAGTCAACCTGTGCCCGAACCTGTCGGTGGCCGAGAATATCTTCATCGGCCGTTATCCGCGCAAGTTCGGCATGGTCGACTGGGCGCGCATGCGCAAGGATGCCGCCGTGCTGCTCAAGCAGCTCGAGGTGGACATCGACGTGGCCGCGCCGCTGTCGCACTATCCGCTGGCGATCCAGCAGATGGTGGCCATTTCGCGCGCGCTGAACATTTCGGCGCGCGTGCTGATTCTTGACGAGCCAACTTCCAGCCTGGACGAAGCCGAAGTGCAGCTGCTGTTCCGCGTGCTCTCCAAGCTGCGTTCGCAGGGTATGGCGATCCTGTTCGTGACCCACTTCCTGGACCAGACCTACGCCATCTCCGACCGCATCACGGTGATGCGCAACGGCCAGCTCGAAGGCGAGTACCTCGCGAAAGACCTGTCGCGCGTGGCGCTGGTGAACAAGATGATCGGCCAGCCCGATACCAGCGAAGATCCGGGCGCGGCCGGCCTGGCGGCGCGTGAAGTGCCGGTGGGCGGCCCGCTGCTCAAGGCCTCGGCCCTGGGCCGGCGCGGCGCGCTCAATCCGCTCGACCTGACCGTCAACGAAGGCGAGATGCTGGGCCTGTGCGGCCTGCTCGGATCGGGCCGTACCGAACTGGCGCGCCTGCTGTTCGGCGCCGACAAGGCCGACAGCGGCAGCATCGCCATCGGCCAGCACAACAGCACCTTCAGCTCGCCGCGCGAAGCCATCGAGGCCGGCATTGCGTTCTGCTCGGAAGACCGCAAGCACGAAGGCGCGATCCTGGCCCTGTCGGTGCGCGAGAACGTGATCCTGGCGATGCAGGCCCAGTTGGGCATGATGCGCGCCATCCCCTTCCGCCAGCAGCAGGAAATGGCGGAGAACTATGTGAAGTGGCTGGGCGTGAAGACAGCCAGTATCGAAACACCGATCGGATCGCTCTCGGGCGGCAACCAGCAAAAGGTGCTGCTGGCACGCTGGCTGGTGACCAAGCCCAAGATGCTGATCCTGGACGAACCGACGCGCGGCATCGACGTGCGCGCCAAGCAGGAAATCATGGATTATGTAAGTGCCCTGTGCCAGAAGGGGATGTCGATTCTGTTCATCTCTTCCGAGCTGCCCGAAGTGCTGCGCTGCAGCGACCGCCTGATGATCATGCGCGACCGTAAGGCTTGCGGCGAATACCAGCGCGGCGATTTGAACGACAGCAGCGTGCTGCAAGTGATCGCGGGAGACGCGGCATGAGCGGCCTGCCTGTGACTACCGCGGCGCCGGGCGGCTTTACGCTCGGCCCGCTGATGCGCCATTCGCTGTTCCGGCCGATGGCCGCGCTGGCGGTGCTGCTGCTGATCGACCTGTTGACCATCCCGGGCTTTTTCCACCTGACGATCAAGGACGGCCACCTGTACGGCAGCCTGATCGACATCGTCAACCGCGCCGCCCCGCTGATGCTGGCGGCCATCGGCATGACGCTGGTGATCGCCACGCGCGGCATCGACATTTCGGTCGGCGCCGTGGTGGCCCTGTCGGGCACCGTGGCGGCCATGCTGATCGGCGGCGGCCCGGAAGCCGAAACCCCGATGCTGTGGGCCATGGCGGCCGGCATGGGCGCGGCCCTGCTGTGCGGCCTGTGGAACGGCATCCTGGTCGCTTCGCTCGGCCTGCAGCCGATCGTCGCCACCCTGATCCTGATGGTGGCCGGGCGCGGCCTGGCCCAGCTGCTCACCGACGGCCAGATCGTCACCGTCTACCACGAACCCTTCTTCATGCTGGGCGCCGGCTATCTGTTCGGCCTGCCGTTCTCGCTGACCGTGGTGGCGCTGGTGTTCGCGCTGGTGGCCTTCATGATGCGCCGTACCGCCCTGGGCCTGTTCATCCAGGCGGTCGGCATCAATCCGGTGGCCGCCCGTCTGGCGGGCCTCAAGACCGCGACCCTGATCGTCTTCGTGTACATCTTTTGCGCGGCCTGCGCCGGCCTGGCCGGCCTCATGATCAGCTCGAACATCAAGAGCGCCGACGCCAACAACGCCGGCCTGCTGCTCGAACTGGACGCCATCCTGGCCGTGACCCTGGGCGGCACCTCGCTGGCCGGCGGTAAATTCAGCCTGGTCGGCAGTGTCATCGGCGCCCTGATCATCCAGACCCTGACCTACACCATCTATTCGCTCGGCGTGCCGCCGGAAGTGAACATGGTCGTCAAATCCATCGTCGTGTTCCTGGTCTGCCTGTCGCAGTCGGACGAATTCAAGCAAATGTTCGCGCGGAGGCCCGCATGAAGTCGCCCTATTTCACGTCCCTGGTGACGGTTGTCCTGCTGATCGCCATGCTGGCCATCGGCGGGGTGGCCTACCCGGGCTTCCTGTCGGTGCAGGTGATCTTGAACCTGCTGATCGATAACGCCTTCCTGCTGGTGCTGGCGGTCGGCATGGGCTTCGTGATCCTGTCCGGCGGGATCGACCTGTCGGTCGGCTCGGTGCTGGCCTTGACCACCATGATCTCGGCCTGGCTGCTGCAGGTGGCGCACTGGAATCCGATCGCCGTGATCGCCCTGGTGCTGGTGCTGGGCGCGCTGTTCGGCGGCGCCATGGGCGCCATGATCCACTACTTCAAGCTGCAGCCTTTCATCGTGACCCTGGCCGGCATGTTCCTGGCGCGCGGCCTGTGCTACCTGATCAGCATTAACTCGATCACCATCGACAATCCGGTGTTCCTGTCGATGTCGCAGACCCAGGTGCCGTTCCTGGGCGGCTTCCTGTCGCCCAGCGCCATGGTCGCGCTGGGGATGCTGGGCCTGGCCATGTACCTGGCCCACTTCACCGCCTTCGGGCGCGGTATCTACGCCATCGGCGGCAACGAGCAGTCGGCCCTGATGATGGGCTTGCCGGTGGCGCGCACCAAGATCCTGGTGTACGGCTTTTCGGGCTTTTGCGCCGCGCTGGCCGGGGTGCTGTTCTCGTTCTACATGCTGTCCGGTTACGGCCTGCACGCGCAGGGCACCGAACTCGATGCGATCGCCGCGGTGGTCATCGGCGGAACCCTGCTGACCGGCGGTTACGGCTATATCGCCGGGGCGCTCTCGGGCGTGCTGGTGCTGGGCACCATCCAGACCCTGATCGCCTTCGACGGCACGCTCAGTTCGTGGTGGACCAAGATCGTCATCGGCGCGCTGCTGTTCGTGTTCTGCGTCGTCCAGCGCCTGATGGCCATGGGGGCCGCACGCAAGAGCTGATGGTGCGCCCGAGCCATCGAACTACCGGACCGACCATGTTCAAGCACGCTATCGGCGGGTGCAAGTGATATCCGGATCGATACTTTTATAACGTTATCGATAAGAATGGGGGTATTATTCCATGATGGATACACTTAACCCCGGCTGGTTCCTGAAGGCGCGCCTGAAAACGCGCCAGCTGCTGCTGCTGATCGCGCTGGACGATCACCGCAACATTCATCGGGCCGCCGAAGAACTGCACATGACGCAGCCGGCCGCGTCCAAGCAGATCAAGGATCTCGAAGAGATGCTCGATGTGCGCCTGTTCGACCGGCTGCCGCGCGGGATGGAGCCGACCATGTTCGGCGAAACCATGATCCGCCACGCGCGCATGGCCCTGACCAGCCTGGCGCTGGCGCACGACGACATCGTCGCCCTCAAGGCCGGCCTCGCGGGCCAGGTCGAGGTCGGCGTCATCATGACGCCCGCCATGGCGCTGCTGCCGCAAGCCATCGCCAAGGTCAAGCAGCAGGCGCCCATGCTGCGCATCGGCGTGCACATGGAGGGCAGCAATATCCTGCTGGACCGCCTGCAGCACGGCATGCTCGATTTCATGATCGGGCGCATTCTCGAAAAAGAGAGCACGGCCGGGCTGATCTA
>CAMLHI010000090.1 GCA_946479705.1 uncultured Oxalobacteraceae bacterium | reverse complement strand
GGCGTCGTTTCTCACGGGCGAGTCCGCCCTCATGAATTAATCAGTGCTTCCCTAGGCACCTCGAAAAACGAGGTTCCCAGCTATGTGGCGCCCGTCGCGGCGCCGGTTCCACGGACGCCGGCGGTGCCAGTGGCGGGGACCTCAGGTCGCCTGGGCGGCGTCCTCCGCTTTCTTCATGATCTTGCAGAACAGCCTCACGGTATTGAACTCGTCCTTTGCCGCCGTGTTCTCCTCCATCCGGTCCACCGCCTGGTCGGTGTCGCTCCGCGTCCTGCTGCCAAGTTTTGTTGCCATCGCATCTTCCCCTTGCGCGCGCACGCGCTTACTGTTGATCGTTGATCGACTTTGCCATGGTGTGGAATACCTTCAGGCGCGACAGCACTTCGGCCTGCTCGGCGCTCCACAACTGAAAGGCCATCGAGTCCTTGGCCGCTTGCTGCGCCGCCAGCACCATGGGGTCGGGCGCGCCCTTGGTAAAGCCCACATCGTTTCGGGCCGTAAACACGTTGTTCGGTGTAGTCATGCCATCCTCCTTTGTGAATTGGTTTGCCGACCCGGCCAGCCATGAAAAATGGAGGAGTTTCCTCCTCCATGCATGGATACGACCGGGATCGGCCCGCTTAACGCGGCCAGCCTTTACCAGAGATCGATCATCGCATCCTGGGATGCCTTCTCGATCTTGCCTTTCAGCTTGACCGCGTTGAAGCGGTCCTTGTCGTCCTGCGCCCCCAGGTTTTCGTTGACGGCGGTGGTGGTGTTCGTGCTGGACGAAGATGTAGTGCGCGATGAAGCCATGGTGTACCTCCAGATATATATATGTGAACGTTGAGTGAACCACCCTGCCGAAAACCGCGCTCGTTCAAGGTGGTCGAACATAGGTGGAGGCAAGCCGGAAGTCGGTTCCAAATTTTTTTCACGGCCGCCGGACGCCGCGCCGCCATCTGTTCGTCGCGTTGGAGCTGGGCTATACTCAGGGCCAACTCCTTCCCAACCCCGAGTCCACCATGTCCAATGATTTCCCGCTGTGCCGCGAACTGCTCGATGAACTGATTACCCTGGTCAATTCCGGCCAGAGCTTTTCCGACATCCACCTGGAACAGGACATGCCGATGATGATCAAGACCCCGCGCGGCTGGCGCGAGGTCAGTCCCGAACCGGTCACCCTGGAAGACATGGTGCCGGTGCTCAGGGCCATCGACGAGGACTGGGAAGACAAGATCGTCGAGCGCGCCATCGACCGTCCCTTCGTGCTGACCGACTACCGGCTGCGCTGCAATGTGTTCCGCACCTCGGGCGGCAGCAAGGTCACCATCTCGGTGCGGCGCCTGCCAGTGCAGCCGATCGCGCTCGACAAGACCGGCCTGCCGCAGTACGTCAAGACCATGCTCGAAGCGACCAGCGGCATCATCCTGATCACCGGACCGACCGGCTCGGGCAAGACCACCACCATCGCCTCGATGCTGGACCAGATCAACGCCACCCGCAGCGCCCACATCATCACCATCGAAGAGCCGATCGAGTACCAGCTCCAGCGCAAGCAATCGATCATCTCGCAAAAGGAAGTGCCGGCCGATACCGCCAGCTTTTCCAGCGGGCTGCGCGAAGCCATGCGCCAGAAGCCGGACGTGCTGATGGTCGGCGAGATCCGCGACTTCGATACCGCCGACACCGTGCTGCACGCGGGCGAATCGGGCCACCTGGTGCTGGCCACGCTGCACACCAACAGCGCCGTGAGCGCCATCAGCAAGCTGCTGGGCTTCTTCCCCGCCGAGCAGCGCGAGCAGCGCGCCGCCGGCCTGGCCAAGTCGCTCATCGGCGTGATCTTCCAGAGCCTGGTGCCGAGCGAGCAGGGCGACGAGGTGGTGCTGGCGCACGAGATGGTGTTCAACAATAACCAGCAGATCGCGCCCTACATCGCCGACCTGTCCAAGCTGCACCTGGTGGGCGAGTACATGCGCCGCAAGGAAGACAATATGTCGCGCAGCCTGAACGAAGTGCTGGCCCAGCTGGTGGCGAAAAAGGCGGTCAGTGCCAAGGATGCCATGCGCACCACCTACAACCGCCTGGAACTGCACGAAATACTCAACAGTAAGCGTTGATCCGCCGCCCGCGATGGAACCGGAACCGCCGCGCCGCCACGTATACCTGCCTGCCCCGCCTTGGGGCGGCAACCTAGCCAGGTAATCAATTTACGATTGGAGAGCGGTATGAACTTATTGAATTTAATGAACCCAGTGAAGGCCATTACGAGCGCTTTGAATGACACCACCAACATGGTGAATGCGGGCAATCGCCTGGGCTGCGCCCTGGGCTTCAAGCCCGACAGGCATCACGACATCTACGGCGGCGGGCAGGCGGGCGGGTATGGGGAAGACCTGTCCTACCTGCGGCCCGGCAAGTTTCAAGACATCCGTTGATGCCGTGACGCAGCCAGCGTCGTAAGCGTGGGGCGCCGTCGAGGCGCCCCTTTTTCATGGCGCCACGGCGACCCGGTTGCGCCCGCCGCGCTTGGCCTGGTACAGGGCCGCGTCGGCGCGCTCGAACAACTCCTCGGCCGCGCCACCGTCCGCTTCGAGCCCGGCCACCCCGGCCGAAAAGCTCGCGCTGAACGCCAGCTCGTCGGCGCGGTGGACGATCTGGCCGAACAGCGCGCGGATTTCATCGAGCACCGCGGCGGCCGCCTGCGCCGGCGTGCCCGGCAGGATCACCGCGAATTCCTCGCCGCCGTAGCGTCCCACCAGGTCGCCGTGACGCAGACGCTGCTGCAGCAGCTGGGCAATCGAGCGGATCACCTGGTCGCCCACCGGATGGCCGTAGCTGTCGTTGATGTTCTTGAAATAATCCAGGTCGACCATGGCCAGCGCCAGCGGCGTGCCTTCGCGGCGGCTGCGCGCCATCTCGCGCACGGCCTGTTCCTTGATCGAGACATGGTTGTACAGCCCGGTCATGCCATCGCGCGTGATCAGGCTGCGCAGCGCGCGCGAGCGCTCGATGCGTCCGGCCAGCGCCAGCGCCAGCTCATGCGGCGCGGCCGGCAGCGCCAGCACGTCGTCGACCCCGGCGGCCACCGCGCGGCGCCGCAGGGCCGCATCCGGCGCGCGCGCCAGCACCACGACCGGCAGGTCGAGAAAGGCCGGGTCCTGGCGGATCAGCATGGCCAGGTCGACGCCGTCGCAGGCGCCGGTATCGACGTCGAGCAGCAACGCTTCCGGATGCTCGCGGCTGAGGGTCGCGAGCAGGTCGACCGGACGCGCCAGGCGCAGGACGTCCATGCCGGCCCCGGCCAGCGCGCCGTCGATGCCGGCCGCGCGCTGGGCATCGCTGCCCACCACCAGCACGCGATAGGGCGGCTGGGCGGCGCGCCGGGCCAGCGCCTCGATGAGGTCCTTGAGCGCAGCCAGGTCGACCGGCTTGGCCAGCAAGCCGTCGACCCCGGCGCGCGCGGCCGCCAGGCGCGCCTCGAAGCTGTTGACCGGCGCCAGCCAGACGATCGGCAGTGGCGTGGCGCAGTGGGCGCGGATGCGCGCCACGCACACCGGATCGGCATAGCGGCTGGCGCGCGCGCTCGGATCGATCAGGATGCAGCTGGCGCCGTGCGCCTCGGCCAGCGCGGCCAGTTCGGGCACCTCGGCGGCGACCGCCACCTCGTAGCCGGCCGCGCGCAGGCGCATGGCGGTGTCGCGCGCCAGCAAGGCATTGTCGCCGAGCAGGCACAGCCGGCGTGGCGCCGGCGCGGCCGCGATCGGTTTGGAAGGGGAGGCAAGGCAAGCTGGAACTGGGAGCATGGTGGGCGTGGTGTCGATCGTCTGCGGTAAGTGTCCGCCTCGGGCAGGCAGGTTCCCCGGCGGCATGGGCAACTGCCTATGATACCGCCAATATTTCCCCATGGAATTAAAACCGCCACGAGGGAACCAAGTTCCGGGCCGCCCCACTCATCGCTGCAGCCCCCTATCCATTCTCATTTCGCACAAGGAGCACCAGCATGAAATCCGGTCCAGTCTCAGGCCCAGGCCCCGCCGCGCCAGCCGGCAATTCCCCATCACCCGACAAGATCGGCGCCGACGCGGCGTCGAAGGAAGAAACCGTCAAGTTGCTCCAGACCATGGTCGAGAACCTGCTCGCCAAGACCAAGAAGGCCGACGAGGCCGACCAGGCCGGCCAGGCCAGCCCGTCCGAGAAGGAAGACAACGGCAAGGACAAGGAACTGCTCAAGCTGCTCATGAAACTGCTCAAGGGCGACATCGCGCCCGAGGAAATGGAAAAGCTGGGCAAGTTGATGGGCAAGATGGGCATCAAGCCGGAAGAGCTGGGCCAGGCCCAGGGTGCCGGTACCGAAAACGACGTCTGACGTCCTCGCGGCAGGCTGCCCGCCAGCCTGCCGTCCCTTTCCCCTCCTCCCCTTCATCCCCGCGGATATTTCACCCGGTAGCGGAACCATCGGCAGCGCGCGCGCGACAGATGGACCAGCACAGCGAACCGACATCCCATCAAACCGCCCTGCGGGCCCGCTTGCCGATGCGCGTCGGCCCGGCCCGACAGGGCGCCGGTTCATTCATTCAAGACACAGGAGGAGCATCCATGACCGTCAAGAACATCAAGCAGTTCAGCCCCGCGGATATTGCGCAGCTGGCCACCCACCCGGCCGGCATTCCCACACAAAAAACCATGCAGCCGAAGTGGAAGGCCACCATCACCAAGGCCAACTACTTCGCGGGCCTGCCCTTCTTCAACGGCATCAGCAAGGATGCGACCTACAAGAGCAATGGCGACAAGGCCAAGATCGCCAAGAAATGGCGCAAGTTCGACCTGCCGCCCAGCAAGCTGGCCCCGCACAGCGAGCTGCACCTGCACGCCATGCTGGCGCGCGCCGAACACCGCAACGCCGCCCTGATCCCGGCCGCCGCGGCCGAGGTGCTCGAGGAGAGCGCCACCCGCCTGGCCCGGCTGCGCTTTGACGAGGCCGACCTGAACGCGGCGCTGGCCGACACGGACGTGGACGATCCCGGTCCCCTGCTCGTCGCCCAACGGGAGGCGCTGACCAGGCAGCTCGACAAGCTCAAGCAGCGCATGAGCTGCCACGAACACCTGACGGCAGCTGCCGAAAAAAACCTGCAGGACCCGGTGGCGGAGCGGCGCACGGCCGCCGCCAGTGCCCGCGACGCCCTCGGCGGCGAGATCGTCAGCGACGCCGCCAAGGCCGCCTACACGGCCGCGCGCCACCAGCTGATCGAAGCGTCGACCCAGCAATTCTTCGACGCCTATTGCGCCCTGCGCGAGACCGAGGGCGACCAGGCCCGCGCCAAGGGCATGAAAACCGTGCTCGAACCGATGGCGCGCCAGCTCGAACTGCCCAGCAAATACCTGGACGGGCTGGAAGCGCTGCCGATCGCCTACGACATCCTCGACCAGGTGGCCATGCCGCCGCCGGACAAGGCCCAGGCCAAGGATGATCTGTACCAGCAGCTGGTGGGCAACCGGGTACGCGACCTGACCGCCGGGCGCACCGATGAAATGCCCGGCACGCCGCCGACCCGGGAGGAGGCCGAGCTGTGGCAAAAGGAAGCCGACAAGCTCAAGGGCCTGTCGGCCGACTTTGCCAGCGTCGAAAAGCTGCTCGGCCAAACCATGCCTGACCTCAAGCGGCGCGCCGACGCGGCCAGGGACACGCTGATCGACGACCTGGTCGCCCACCTGCCCACCCCCACGATGACGCCCGCCCAGCGCGAAGCGACCACCGCCGCGCTGCGCGGGCTGGCCGCCAAGCTCGGCGCCGGCGACGCCCTGCAAAAGGATGCCCCGCTGGCGGCCATGCAGCTCATGCACGTGGTTTCGATGGTCGAAGCGGTGACCGGGCAGGATCCGGCGCGCAGCGTGGCCCTGTACAAGGCCCTGGCCAACGAGCATGTGCATACCCTCATCGGCACCGCCGCCGCGCACATGCAGATGGGCGAACCCTTGAGCGGCACCGCCAGGGACCTGGCCAAGATCTGGGAAATGAGCGCCCACGCGGTGCCCGAAGCGGTCAACTCCCTGCTGGCCTGCAATCCGCAAAACAAGGTCGACTGGCGCGACGTGCAATCGTTCTTCCGCTGCACCCAGGAGTTCGACAATCCCGCCACCAGCCATCCGCACAAGGAAAAGATGAAGGTGGCCGCCGAAGCCCTGCGCCGCGAACTGGTCGACGGCGTGAAGCCGGAAGTGGGCAGCCCGGCGCGGCGCGACTGGGCCATGGTCAAGAGCGCGGTGTGGAAACAGGAAAACACCGCCCACGTCAGCGACACCTTGAACAACTTCCACAGCACCCTGGCCCTGCCCGGCACCCTGGTGACCCAGATGCACAGCCAGTTCGACAGGAAAGGCCGCGGCAACGCCACGGCCGAGGCGCGCACGGCGTTCAAGGAAACGCTGGACGATCTCAAGAAATTCGCCGAGACCGCCATGGAACAGGCCGCCACACCCAGGCAAGAGGAAGACGCCAAGGTGCTGGCCAAGCTGGCCGAGTACATTGCCAGTCACCGCGGCACCGAAAAGACCTTCACCAAGGCCACGCGCTTCCTGACCCAGAAGGAAGGCACTTTCAATTCCGGCAAGGAAATCTGGAGCAATCCCCTGAGGGCCAAGGAAAAGCAGGCTATCCTGAGCAGTATCGGCCTGTCCACTCCTGGCAAGCTGAGCCATGCATCGCTGGCCACAGGCGCGGAAGGACATGGCGCCCTCGATCTGCTGCGCAAAGCGGTGGAGCAGGTGGGCACGCCGCAACAGCGCGCCGCCATGCTCAAGCAGCTGGCCACCGTGCAGGACAAGGTCACCCTGGCCCAGGGGGGCGACCTCAACGGCCCGGAAGCGATCCGCCGCACCCTGCACGACGCCATCGACCGCACCGAACTGGGCGACCGCTCCGACACCGTCAACGCCCAGCAGTTCAAGCTGAGCATTCCGATCGGCGGACCGGTCGCGCCCGGCGTTGCCCTGTATGGCACCGCGGGCGGGTCGCACAGCGAGGGCATGGTCGTCAACGTCCAGGCCAATAACGACTGCGTGCAGCTGACCATGGGAAAAATGACGGAAAACACCGCCAGCGCCGGCCTGTCGCTCGGCCTCGCCAGCGATGTGCTGCCCGCGCACGCGAAGGCCGCCATTCCCCCTATCCTGTCGATCAACCTGCCCGGCGCCAGCGTCAAGGGAGAAGCCAAGAAGCGGGTCGACCCGGCCGTGGTGCTGAAGGTATCGATCGAACCGAAGGATGGCTTGCGCGACCTGGCCGAGGCGCGCGGGGTACTGAAACAGGCGGTCGACATGCTGGTCGACTTCAAGCTGGGCGACACGCGCGACCGCCAGGGCCTGCCCTACCGTTCGGCCTATGAAATGATTTGCGACCGGCTCGACGCGCCCTTCACCATCGACGACGAAGTGCGCGAAACCACCAGTACCGCGCTCGAAGCGGGCCTGACCTTGGGACGGCTGGCCGTCAAGACTGGCGTGGACAAGGAAGCCAGCGCGGAAAGCGGCGCGAAAAAGGACCATGCGCGCTTCGGCCTGAGCCCGCTGAGCGCCAAGCTGGTCAGGAGTATCGACATCATGCGCTCGCGCAACCAGCAGGGCGCCACGGAAAAATACGACACCCGCAAGACGACCGCGAAAAT
>CAMLHI010000089.1 GCA_946479705.1 uncultured Oxalobacteraceae bacterium | reverse complement strand
TGCAGCGGCGCCGCCTCGATCAGATTGGTCAGCCAGAAGATGCCGACGGCAGGCGTGCCGACCGCCAGCGCCATGTGCAAGGGCCCGGTGTCGTTGGAGACCATCATGCAGGCGCGCTCGAGCATGCCGCACAAGGCCTTGAGCGACAGCCGCCCGCTCACATCGGCTGGCGTATGGCGCATGGACGCGCATATCTGGGCGGCCAAGCCTGCCTCCGCCTCGCTGGCGCTCACGACGATGGTAGCGCCCCGGTCGGCCAAGGCGTCGGCCACGGCCGCAAAGCGCTCCGCCGGCCAGCGCCGGCGCGGATCGCTCGCCCCGGGATGGATCACGACGATGCGTTCGCCTGCCACTGGCGTCAGCACAGCGGCCGCCAGTGCGCGGTCGGCCTGCGTGACCCGCAGTTCGGGCGCATCGAAACGGGGCGGCGCGCCCGCCAGCGCGACAATCTGCAACAGTTCCAGGCGGCGGCTGGCGATGGTGCGGTAGGCAATGCTGCGGTCCAGCGGGGCCGCGCCGGGCGTCATTGCGCCTATCGTCATGCCCGCGCCAAGCTCCCGCACGAAGGCGTTGGAATAGCGCCCACCGCCGTACATCTGGATCGCCAGATCGAAGCGCTCGGCCCGCAATGCGTCGAGCAGAGCGCTGGCGAGCGCCGGGTCGGGTGCAATCTCGGGCGGCGCACCGATGCCCGGATAAGGCGGCATCACCCTCACCTCGTCCACCGGTCCGGCCCGTTTGCACAGGAAGTCGGCGTGCCAGGATTTGCCAAGCAGGACAATGCGCGCGCCAGGATAAGCGGCACGCAAGGCATTCAAGGCCGGCAGCGCGAACATGAAGTCGCCGATGCCGTTGGGCCGCACGGCCAGGATGCTGCGCACGCCGGGCAAAATTGCATGCTTCATCGGCTCACCCGCAGGCGTCGGAGTGCGCTGCCGGATCCGGCGGTGGCCACAGCAGCTGCGGCGCATTCACCTCGCGCGCTGGAATCGTGGTCGGCAATTCCAAGTGGAAGGCACCGGAAGGCAGCACGCCGCAACCACCGTCGCGCGCCATGACGCGCAACTGGGCCAGCACATCTTCGCCACAATGGTCTGGAGGCAAGCTCGGCCAGAAATCGAAGCCCCCGGCAGCGCGCAGCTTGGCCGTGTCGAACAGCACGCAGCCGCCCACCCATGCCACCCGGTATGCCCGTGGCGCGTCCGCATGCGCGCCGAGGATGCCCTGGACGTGAAACAGATTGGCGGCACTGTGCAGATGATGCCGCTCCCATGCCGCGCTGCCGGGCACGACCAGCTCGGGGGCCACGCGGTCTTCCCAGAAATCGATTGCATGGTGATGCGGCCGCACGCTGCGGACATGGCTCAGGCCATGCACGGCGCTGCCGGCAAAACCGCAGCCGTGCTGCGCGAGCACGGCATGCAGGCGCGCAATGAGTCCGGGCTCGATCCAGACGTCGTCGTCGAGAAACAGGCAGTACGGCGCCTGTGCCTGTTCGAGCAGGAAGGCGCGCTGCTCGGCCATGCCGCGCCGCGGCAGGTGGCGCAAGGCCCCTACCTCCACGCCGTGCGCGCGCAGCACACGTACCAGCGCGGCAACCTCAGGCGCATCGTATGCCGGCCGCTCGGACTGGTCGGAAATCACCACCCGCAAGGGAAGCTGCGATTGCCCGGCCAGGCCGGCGAGCGTAAGGGCCAGCGCCGGCGTCCGCTCGCGCGTCGGCACCAGCACGTCGACCCGGGCGCCCATCAGGCGTCGCCGGGCCGCGGCGCGTGCCGCTGGCCATACAGGCAAGGATTAAGGGCTGGATCGTTGTACATCTTGAACTGCCGGTAGACCTTGAAATAGGCGCGCCCGGCGACCGTCTCGGCCAACAGCCAGTCCAGGCAGCCGGCCAGGTCGGCGCGCTGGGCCTGCAGGCGCGCCAGTTTTTCAAGGCAGCGCTGCACGTGCGCCGCGTCCACATCGACGCGCTCGGTCTGTGCGCGCATGTGCACGATCTTGAGCGTGAGGATCGACAGCCGGTCGACCATGGCGCCGGCCGTTTCGCTGTGCAGACGCGCGCCCTGCCCGGGCATGGTCAGCCGGTGCAGCAGGGCTTCGTCGATGGCTTCGACGGCATCGTTGCGCTGCTGGTTGTAGCGGTCGATGAGGCGCTTGCTGGCGGCGATGGCCGCGGCCGGCACGTCGGTGCGCCGGGCGCGGTCTTCCTCATCCCACAGCAGGCAATTGCAGCGGTGGTTGGCCGCTGCCGCCGTCCATTCCGGCCATGGGGGCCAGGCCACCTCGGGATCGTGCAAGGCCTGTTCGTGCAGGCGAACCAGCAGCGCGGCGGCGAACTCGATGGACATGCTCCCTCCCAGGCGGATGTGTTAGCCCTTGGAGTGCGCCCCTGTTCAATAAGTTCCGCGGCGCCGGAGCGCGATTCAGCCCGGCGCCGGCAGGATCTCGAGGACCCGTTCGGCCGGGCGGCACAGGCGTACCCCGGCCGGCGTGGCCACGAAGGGGCGGTTGATCAGGACCGGGTGGGCCAGCATGGCCTCGATCAATTGCGCGTCGCTCAGTTCCGGATTGTCCAGCCCCAGTTCGGTAAACACGGCCTCCTTCTGGCGCAAGGCATCGCGCACGCTCAGTCCGGCCTGGGCGATCAGCGCCGCCAGCGCCGCCGCCGCGGGCGGATGCCGCAGGTAATCGACCTGCACCGGTTCGATGCCGGCGGCGCGGATCAGCGCCAGTGTGTTGCGCGAGGTACCGCAGCGTGCGTTGTGATAAATCGTGACTGTCAAGCTACTCTCCTTCATGTTGGCGATGCGCGCCACGATACCCGATTTTCGCGCCCGGGGCTGGCTGCATGCGCTATCATTTCGTGCCGTAGATGACGGTGGGAAATCACCAAGACGGCTTATGGTATTTCGCAGTGGCATACCGACGGCCTAAGGCGGGCGGTATCATCGCTGCCATTCCTACCGAACCGTGTTTAATTTTTCTAGAGTGACGACCACCATGCCATTGCTGTCCCGTTGTGCCATCGCCCTTGCCTTGTCAGGCGCTCTTGCCGGATGCGCCACCTCGCCCTCCGCCGGGGCGCCGCCCCGCCTGGCCCTGTACCAGGGCCGGCCGCTGGACGGCATGCACGTCGCCGCCGCCGATCCCGACACCGAACAAGTGCTCACGGCATCCTCGACCACCCTTGCCCAGGGTGGCAAGAATCCGAACAGCCTGGTCAGCGTCACCAAATCGGCCAGGTCGGCCGCCGCCGACGCGCTCACCCTGCGCTGGAAGGATGTCTGGAGGGGCGCGCTGCGCATCGAAGGCGCGCCGCTCGACCTGGCACCGTATATGGCCAAGGGCACGCTGGCGTTCGACCTGAACGTGCAGGACCTGGCCAAGGGCGGCTTCAACATCGTGCTCGGCTGCGGCAACGGTTGCGAGCGCTCGGTACCGTACGTGGCGCCAGGCCGCGCGGCCCAGGGCAAGGGCTGGCAGCACGTGGTGCTGCCGCTCTCCTGTTTCGTGCGCGAAGGCGATTCCTTCCAGAGCGTCACCCGCCCATTCACCCTGGACGGCGGCGGCAATGGCGACGTCAGCGTTGCCAATATCGTCATCGATCCGGCCGGCACCCCAAACACCAGCTGCGCCGATTACAAGACCGCCAGCGTCACCCCGGCCCCGCTGGCCGAATGGTGGTCGATCGACTGGTGGCTGCCGCGCCACCAGCAAAAGCTCGATGAAGTGAAAGCGCTGAAAGCGGCGGGCAAGTCTCCCGAGCTGATCTTCATCGGCGACTCGATTACCCAAGGCTGGGAAACGGCCGGCGCCAAGGTCTGGGAGCGCAATTACAAGCAATACAACGCGCTCGACCTGGGGTTCAGCGGCGACCGCACCGAGAATGTCCTGTGGCGCCTGCAGCACGGCGAACTCGACGGCCTCGCGCCGAAACTCGCGGTGTTGATGTTCGGCACCAACAATACCGGCCATCGCCAGGATAGCCCGGCCACCACGGCGGCGGCCATCGCCCGCAATATCGCCGAAGTACAGCGCCGCCTGCCCAACACCAGGATCCTGCTGCTGGCCGTGTTCCCGCGCGACGCCACGCCCGCCGGCGCCATGCGTCAGCTCAACGAGAAGATCAACGCGATCCTGCCCTCGCTGGCCGACAACAAGAAGGTGTTTTTCCTGAATATCAACCAGGCATTCCTGCAAGCGGACGGCACCCTGCCGGTCGACATCATGCCCGACCTCCTGCATCCGAACGAAAAAGGCTATGAGCTGTGGGCCAATGCCATGCGCCCCGAACTCGAACGCCTGATCAGGGAGCACTGAGCATGTGGACCAAATCAATTTCCTTGTGCCTGGGCTTGCTGATCGCTGGCAGCGCATGGGCAGCCCCTTACCAGTGGAGTAATGTGGCCATCGGCGGCGGCGGTTTCGTCTCCGGCCTGGTCACCAGCAGGGCCGAGTCCGGCCTCGTATACGCCCGCACCGACGTGGGCGGCGCTTACCGCTGGGACGGTGCAACGGCGCGCTGGGTGCCGCTGACGGACTGGATGTCCGAGCGCGAAATCGGCTTGCTGGGCATCGAAGCGCTGGCCATCGACCCGCGCGCGCCCAACAAGCTCTACATGCTGGCCGGGACCGAGTACCACAACGGCGGCAGCACCGCCATCCTCCGGTCCAGCGATTACGGCAAGACCTTCACCAAGGTCGACGTCACCGCCCAGTTCAAGGCGCACGGCAACGGCATGGGCCGCAACAGCGGTGAAAAGCTGCAGGTGGACCCCGCCAATGGCAGCATCCTGTACGTCGGCACCCGTGCCAACGGCCTGTTCAAGAGCGTCGACGCGGGCCTGAACTGGCGCCGCGTCGACGCGCTCGACGTGACGACCACGCCGAGCGGCAACGGCATTCCCTTCGTGCTGCTCGATCCGGCCAGCGTGGCCAAGGGCGCGGCCCAGCGCATCATCGTCGGCGTTTCGCGCGGCACCGCCAACCTGTGGATCTCCAGCGATGCCGGCGCCAGCTTCGTGCCGGTGGCCGGGGCGCCGTCGGCCTTGATGCCGCAGCGCGCCGTGCTGGCCGGCGGCGAGCTGATCGTCACCTACGGCAATGGCGCCGGTCCGTGGAGCAATTCCGCCGCCGAGCCCCTGGACCAGGGACAAGTCTGGAAATACCGGCTGGCGAGCGGCGCCTGGACCAATATCACGCCGCCGCTGAACCGCGCCTACTCGGGCATCACGGTCGACCCCGCCAATCCCGCGCGGCTCGCCGTTTCCACCATCAACCATTACGCCCGCCAGTACGGCAAAGCCGGTGGCGACGCCATCTTCTACAGCAAGGATGGCGGCGCCAGCTGGACCGACGTGATTGCCCAGGGCTTCGTGCTCGACCCCAAATCGATCAGCTGGATCGACGGCAATTCCATCCACTGGGCGGCGTCGATCGAATTCGACCCGGCCGATCCGCGCGCGGCGATCGTCGTCTCCGGCAATGGCATTTTCCGCACTCCCAACATCGAAGCCAAGCCGGTGACCTGGGCGTTCCACGTGGCCGGCCTGGAAGAAACCGTGCCGCTGGGCCTGGTCAGCATCCCGCAAGGGCCGCTGGTATCGGTCATCGGCGACTACGACGGCTTCGTCCATGGCGACCTGCACCAGTATCCGGCCATCGTGAAGCCCACCATGGGCACCACCAGCGGCCTGGCTTACGCGACCGGCAACAGCAAGGTGCTGGCCCGGGTCGGCAATGCCATGTACCTGTCCGGAGATATGGGCAAGACTTGGACCAGGACCGCCGCCATGCATGGCCAGAAGGGCCAGGTCGCGCTCAACGCCAGCGGCGAGGTACTGCTGCACAGTCCGGAGAACAGCAGCGACAGCTACCTCTCCAGCAATGCCGGCGCCAGCTGGACCAAGGTCGACGGCTTAAGCGTGAACAACGCCTACCCGGTGGCCGATCCGGTCGATCCCAAGCGCTTTTACGCCCTCGATGGCGAGCGCCTGCTCGTGAGCAAGGATGCCGGCGCCAGCTTCCGTCCGGCCGGCAAGTTGCCGAGCGCCTGGGGATCGAAGGTGGTGCGCGCGGCGCCCGAACGTACGGGCGACCTGTGGGTGGCGCTGTACGGCGGCGGGCTGGTGCGCTCGACCGATGGCGGCAACAGCTTCGCGCCCCTGCGCAATGTCACCGAGGCCGCCGCGGTTGGCTTCGGCAAGGCGCCGGCCGGGGCCTCCTATCCCACCGTCTATCTGTGGGGCACCATCGATGGGGCGCGCGGCATGTTTTGTTCGGCCGATACCGGCGCCAGCTGGGTGCGCGTCAATGACGACCAACATCAGTACGGCGGCCTGGGCAATGGCCAGTTCGTCGTGGGCGACATGAACCGGCCCGGCGTCGTCTATATGAGCACGGGCGGCCGCGGCCTGGTGATGGGCGCGTCGACCACCGGACAGGCTTGTCGCTAGTAATCGTTCCTCCGGGTCGGCAATTTTACAATTGCCAATAATTGAGGCGCCGCCCCATGATGCATGCATAATCGGCCGTGTTTGCGCGATGCGGCCATAACGTTCGCTTGGGGAGACAATCCAATGAAGCAAACCATTTGGTGCACGCGCCTGCTGGCGCGCACCTCGGCGTCGGCCTTATGGCTGGCATTGGCGGCCTGCGACGGCGGTTCATCCGCCAGCGGCAGCATGGCGCCGGCCACCCCTGTGGCGGCGGCCAATGCCTGCACCGCGCCGGCGACCGTCCCGCCTTTCCAGACAGTCAGCACCTTGGCCTTTTGCAGCAGCCTCAGTGCCGACCCGGACGGCGACGGCACCGGCACCGAGAACGGCGCCGCCTGCCAGATGCGCAGCGGCTTCGACATCGCCGCGGACATGGGCGTGGGATGGAACCTCGGCAACACGATGGACGCGACCGGCAATACCTCCAGCGCCCTGGCCGACGAAACCGCCTGGGGCAATCCGGTCACCACCAAGGCCAACCTGGACGCCCTCAAGAAGGTCGGCTTCCGCTCCCTGCGCCTGCCGGTGAGCTGGGACGACCATGTGTCGGGCAGCGCGAAAATCATCGATGCCGTTTGGCTCAAGCGGGTCGAGGAAATTGCCAACTATGCGCTCGACAATGGTATGTACGTCATTGTCAATATCCATCACAACAGCGGCTGGGAAGCCCCCACGCTGGCCAACGAGGCGGCCGCGAAAGATGTCCTGGTCAAGCTGTGGACCCAGATCGGCGAACGCTTCAAGAAATACGACCACCACGTGATTTTCGAAGTGATGAACGAGCCGCGCGTTGCCATCGATGGTGTCGACGACTGGTCCGGCAAGCCCGAGTATTACGCGGTCGTCAACCGCCTCAATGCCGCCGGGCTGGCGGCCATCCGCGCCACGGGCGGCAACAACCTGCGGCGCCTGGTCATGCTGCCGGCCTACGCGGCCGGCGTCAGCGAGGCCCAGGTGAACGCCGTGGTGCTGCCCAAGGACAAGATGATCGCCGTCTCGGCCCACGCGTATTCGCCCTACGACTTCGCCCTCAATCAAAAGGGCCCGGCCGTGTTCAGCGGCCAGGCCGAGCTCGATGGCCTGTTCGACCGGCTGAACCGCAAATTCATCCTCAACGGGACACCGGTGATCATGGGCGAATGGGCCTCGACCGACAAGAACAA
>CAMLHI010000088.1 GCA_946479705.1 uncultured Oxalobacteraceae bacterium | reverse complement strand
TCGATGCGCTGGCGGCCGAGAACATCATCCTGCATCACCTCGACATGGGCGGCGGCATCGGCATCAATTACGGCGATGGCGAGCCGGTACCGGTGGGCGACTATCTGGCGCGGGTGTTCGCGCGCATCGATGCCTGGCGCGCCGCCAAGTACGATGGCCAGCCGATCAAGGTGATTTTCGAGCCGGGCCGTTCGATCGTGGGCGATACCGGCGTGCTACTGACCCGCGTGGAATTCCTCAAGCCGGGCGCGGAAAAGAATTTCTGCATCGTCGACGCGGCCATGAACGACCTGATGCGCCCTACCCTGTACCAGGCCTGGATGGATGTGCAGCCGGTGCGCCAGTCGGACGCGGCGCCGGTGCTGTACGACGTGGTCGGCCCGGTGTGCGAGTCGGGCGACTGGCTGGCGCGCGAACGCCAGCTGGCGGTCCAGCCGGGCGATGTGGTGGCGGTGATGCAGGCCGGCGCCTACGGTTTTGCGATGGCCTCGAACTACAACACGCGCGGCCGCGCGGCCGAGATCCTGGTCGATGGCGGCAAGGCCCATGTGGTGCGCCAGCGCGAAAATCCGGCCGACCTGTTCGCGCTGGAAACCCGCCTGCCCTAAGTGGGAATGCGCCGTCCGCCCGGACGGCGCAAGCGCGCAGCCAGCAGCAGCGCGACTATCACGCCAAACAAAATCGGCTGGGCGAAGTTGTGCTTGCCCGCCTTCATCCACCAGAAATGCAGGATGCCGAGCGGGGCAATCACATAGATCAGCCGGTGCAACCACTGCCAGCGCTTGCCGCCCAGGCGCCGGATCATGCCGTTGGTGCTGGTCACGGCCAGCGGGATCAGCAGCAGGAAGGCGATGAAGCCGACCGTGATGAAGGGTCGCTTGAGCACATCCTTGAACATTTCCTGGACATCGAAGAAGTGGTCGAACCACAGGAAAGTCAGGAAGTGCAGGCAGGCGTAGAAGAACGCGAACAGGCCGAACATGCGGCGCAGCTTGACCAGCCAGTTCCAGCCGGTCAGCTTTCTCAAAGGCGTCACCGCCAGCGTGATGCACAGGAAATACAACACCCAGTCGCCGGTGCCGCGCGTGATGAATTCGAGCGGCTCGACCAGCTGTCCCGTCACGGTCAGGTACACCATGCGCGCGAACGGCACCAGCGCCAGCGCGAACAGCGCGGCCTTCAAGGCGCTAATCTGCCGGGCCGTCATCAGTAGTATTTCTTCAGGTCCATGCCAGCATACAGCGGCGCCACGTCGGCGTAACCGTTGAACATCAGGGTCTTGCGCTTTTTCTGGAAAAAGCCATCTTCGCCGATGCGCCGTTCGCTGGCCTGCGACCAGCGCGGATGGTCGACGTCGGGATTGACGTTCGAGTAGAAGCCGTACTCATTGGGCGCCGAGACGTTCCAGGCGGTGCGCGGCTGATCCTTGACGAAGCGGATCTTGACGATCGACTTGGCCGACTTGAAGCCGTACTTCCACGGCAGCACCATGCGCACCGGGGCGCCATTCTGGTTGGGCAGGGTTTGCCCGTACATGCCCAGGGTCAGCAGGGCCAGCGGGTGATTGGCTTCGTCGATGCGCAAGCCTTCCACGTAGGGCCAGTTGAGCACGCGGCTGCCCACGCCGGGCATCTGCTTGCGGTCGGCCAGGCTGATGAATTCGACATACTTGGCGTTGCCGGTCGGCTCGACCTTCTTGATGATCTCGGAAAAGGAATAACCGGTCCAGGGAATCACCATCGACCACCCTTCCACGCAGCGCAGGCGGTACACGCGCTCTTCCAGCGGGGCCAGCTTGAGCAGGCTGTCGATGTCGAGCGTCATGGGCTTCTTGACCTCGCCTTCGATGCTGACCGTCCAGGGCCGCGTCTGCAGGGTGTGGGCGTTGACGGCCGGCTCGCTCTTGTCGGTGCCGAACTCGTAGAAGTTGTTGTAGCTGGTGGCGTCCTTGAAGGGGGTGGGCTTGTCCAGCGCGGCATAGGCGGGGTTGAGCTTGGCGCCGAGTTTTTGCTCGGGCGCGGTCTCGGCGAAGGCCTGGCGGTTGGCCATTTCCCACAGGGCGCTGCCGGCCACGGCGCCGAGCGCCATCTTCTGGATGAAACGGCGCCGCTCTTCATACACGTGTTGCGGCGTAATCTCGGAGGCAAACGGCACATCGGCGCCGTTGGGACGACGGTGGATCAGCATGGCGACTCCTGCGACAAATAGTGGGTTGGCTTGCGTACTTCGCAAACCATACACTATCTACGCAGGAAAATCCGCTGCGGATTGCCGATTAAAGCTTGCCGTAAGAATGCAGCCCGGAGAGGAACATGTTCACGCCCAGGAAGGCGAAGGTGGTCACCAGCAAGCCCACCAGCGCCCACCAGGCCGCGATGCGCCCGCGCAGGCCGTTCATCAGGCGCAGGTGCAGCCAGGCGGCGTAGTTGAGCCAAACGATCAGGGCCCAGGTTTCCTTGGGGTCCCAGGACCAGTAGCCGCCCCAGGCTTCGGCCGCCCACAGCGCGCCCAGGATGGTGGCCACGGTGAAGAAGGCGAAGCCGACCGAGATGGCCTTGTACATGACGTCGTCGAGCACTTCCAGCGAGGGCAGGCGGTCAACCAGGTAGCCGGAGGACTTGAGCAGGTAGGCCGCGCCCACCATGGCCGACAGCGCGAAGGTGCCGTAGCCGATGAAGTTGGCCGGCACGTGGATCTTCATCCACCAGCTCTGCAGGGCTGGCACCAGCGGCTGGATGTCGGCGGCGTCGCGGGTGACGGTGTACCACAGCAAGAAGCCGACCGCGGCGGAAATCACCGGCAGCACGAAAGCGCCCAGCTGGCGCGTGCCGTAGCGCTGTTCGTAGTACAGGTAGAACATGGCGGTGATCATCGAGAACAGGATGAACACTTCGTACAGGTTGGACACGGGAATATGGCCGACGTCCGTGCCGATCAGGTAAGACTCGTACCAGCGCACCATCATGCCGGTAAAGCCCAGCACCACGGCGGCCCAGCACAGGCGCGAGCCGACCGCGCCGCCGAAGCTGGAGCGCCCGGCCAGGCCGATCCAGTAGAACACCGTGGAAAACACGAACATGGTGCTCATCCACAGGATCGCCGACTGGCTCGACAGCATGTACTTGAGGAAGAATTTCTGGTTGGCCATGGCCAGGTCGCCGCCGTAGAGCTTGATCGCCCACAGCGCCAGCAGGGCCACCAGCGGCATCAGCCAGCGCACCGGTTTCCAGTGCCAGCCGAGCGCGGCGAAGGTGGGCGCGGCCAGCACCAGGATGGCTCTTTCGTAACCGTCCATGTAGGAGCCGAAGCGCAGCAGGGCGAACAGGACGGCGCCTTGCAGGCCGGCGGCGAACAGCCAGTCGAGCAGGCTGAGGCGCTTGAAATAGCCGGGCGCCTGCTGGTAAGTGGGGGGGTGGGTCAGTTCCATGAGGTTCTCCAGTTGCCGCCAGCATACGCCAGCTGCCGACAGCTTATGCCATTTGCGGCAGTTTGGTTTTCAGGTCGTCGAATTCGTGCTCGAAGTCGAGCGTCTTGCGCTGGGTGCTCATGGCCATCAGGGCATGGGCGCCGCCGTCGCCGGTCGGGCGGATCCATACCCACAGGCGGCGTTCGCGGATGTAGAACATGGCGAACACGCCCAGGATCAGCAGCACGCAGCCGAGGTAGACCACTTTCTTGCCGGGCGAGCGGGTCACCTGCAGCACCGAGGCCTTGACTTCGACGAATTCGTCGAGCTGCAGGTACACCGGGGCGCCGTAGAACACGCTGTCGGACAGGGCATTGGTGGCCAGCTGCAGGAAGCGCGCGTGGCGCTCGTCCGGGGTGGCGGGGGGCAAGCCGTCCTGGGCGCGCGCGGCCTGCCACAGTTCCCACAGGCTGCCGTTAAGGATCTTCATGAAGATGCCGGCGGCCTTTTCCTGCTCGTCCTTGGGGATCTTTTCGAGGAAGCGCGACACGCCCACGTAACCGCCGCGCGCGCCGTCGCCGGCGAAGATGTTCAGGCTCTTGGCGGCCGATTCGCGCAGCTGTTCCTGCAGGGGCGCGGCGCTGGCCGATGGCGAGGGCGGCATGGCGCGCCTGGCGTAGCTGGCGGCGGCGGCCTCGCGCAGGGCCGGGGTGGCCAGGGCCGCGCGCAGGCGCATCCATTCCTTGACGGTGTGGGCGTCGTCGGAGGGAATGCGCAGGAAGCTGAAGGGGTCGCTCGGGCTGGCGCGCACGCCGGCCAGGAATACTTCCTCGCCTTCGATGGTCAGCGGCTGCATGTAGTTCTGGAATTCGCGCGCCTGGCCGGTCCGGTCGCGCAGCTTGTATTGCACGCTCGGGCCGACGTTCTTCAAGTCCTTGTTGTTGGCGTTCTTGGCGGCCGAGCCGGTGTGCTTGCTCAGGGTGGCCGACAGTTGCTGCTCGAGCGACTCGCCCTTGGTGACCGCGCGCGCATCCTGGCTGCCGAGGTTTTCCACGTTGAAGGGCCGGAAGCCGGACCACTCGACCGAGTAGCTTTCGCCGTCGCGTTTCAGGGCGGTGGCGGCGTTGACTTCGCCGTCGATGGCGAAGGTGGCGGTGCTGCTGCCGGTCATCGGAAAGCCGGTCAGCTTGAGCTTGCTGCCGCCATCTTCGAAGCTGGACTGGTACACCGCCACACCCTTGTAGATCAGCGGTTCGTTGACCTTGATGGTGGCCGGGAAGCTCTTGCCGGTGTCATGGTCGCGCACCACCACGTCGCTGGCGAACAGCTTGGGCATGCCGGTCGAGTAGAAATCGATGATGAATTTCTTGAGCTCGATGGTGAAGGGCAGCGCCTGCACCAGCACGCCTTCGCCGCGCGGGATCATGGCCACGTCGCTGGCCTGGCCTTCGGCGATCATGGTGTTGCCGCGGTAGGTGGGATTGCCCAGGCCGAGCCGGTGCTGGTCGGGAATGGCGGAAATCAGGCCGCTGCCGTTGAAGGGCGTCTTGCCGAGGAACCATTGCTGGAACTGGATGGGCAGGTCGGAATCGAGCGAGCCGCCGATCAGGATGATGATGATGGCGCTGTGGGCGAAGATGTAGCCGAACTTGTTGGCGGCGCCCTTCTTGGCGGCCACCAGCAGGCCATTGTCCTTCTCGACGATCCTGGCGGCGTAGCCGAAGTCGCGCAGGCGGGCGGCGGTCTGCTCGGCCAGCGCGGCGCTGCCCAGGGACGCTTGCCATTCGGCCTTGTGGTGGAAGTTGCGCAGCGAGTCTTCGCGCACATGGTCTTTCCAGCTCTTCATGTCGCGGATCATCTTGGGCCCGTTGCGCACCACGCAAAAGCCGGTCGACAGGATCAGGAACACCAGGATCAGCATGAACCACCAGGCCGAGTAGATGGTGTACAGGCCGAGCTTGCCGAAGACCTCGGCCCACAGCGGACCGAACTGGTTGATGTAATTGGGCATCGGCTCGCCCTGCTTGACCACGGTGCCGATGATCGAGGCGATCGCCACCATCACCAGCAGGGTAATGGCGAAGCGCATCGAGGACAGCAGTTCGACCGTGTCGGCCAAGGTGCTGCGGCGGTTGGTGGAACTGGCTGCTGCAGTGCTCATGTTTTCGATCGCTCAACAAAAAGGGCAGCCCGCTTGCGCTGCCGCCCCAGTACTTCCTGCATCACGCTGGCGGCTGGTGCCGCCCGGATTTACTTCAGGCCGGCGATGTAGTCGGCAACGGCTTTCATATCGTCGTCGGACATGCGCTTGGCCAGGGTGCTCATCTGCACGCTGTTCTTGCGCGCGCCGCTCTTGAAACTGGCCAGCTGGGCCACGGTGTAGTCCTGGTGCTGGCCGGCGATGCGCGGGTACTGGCTCGGGATGCCGGCACCGCTCGGGCCGTGGCAGCTGGCGCAGGCAGCGACGCCCAGGCTGGCGATGCCGCCGCGGTAGATTTTCTTGCCCAGGTCGATGGTGTCCTTGTTCTTGGCGGCGCCCGGCTTGGCGGCGGTAGTGGCCAGGTAGGCGGCGATGTTTTTCTTTTCCTCGTCCGTCAGGGCCTTGGCGTAGGTGGTCATGACCGGGTTGTTGCGGTTCGGGGTGGTGAAGTCGACCAGCTGCTTGTAGGTGTAGTCGGCAACCTGGCCGGCCAGGCGCGGGTTGGTGACGATGGTCGAATTGCCGGCCGCGCCGTGGCAGGATGCGCAGGCGGGAATGCCGCGGGCTGCGTCGCCCGAATCGAACAGCGTAGCGCCTTTGGCGGGATCGGCCTTGGCGGCAGGTGCCGCCGCATGTTCAGAAGCCGCCGCAAAACCGGACACGGCCAAGGTTGCAACCAGCAAGGATTTCACAAGCGAAAAAGAAGCACGATTCATTCAAATACCCTGAGACGAAGTCGAAAATGGTTTTATTAAAGGACAGCCTGACTTTTGCGGCGCAACAATTCGTAACCCCTTATTGTACAATAGCTTGCTCGCGTTATCGCCTCCTTTTTCTTTTCAGTCATCAACGACTGCCCCCTTCTCATGTCCAGACTTTGGCAAGCCCGCTTCTTCACGACCGTCAATCAATTGCGCGATCTGCCCACCACGACGGCCCCGGAAATCGCCTTCGCCGGCCGCTCGAATGCGGGCAAATCGACCGCGATTAATATCCTGACGAACCAGAAAGGCCTGGCCTTCGCGTCCAAGACGCCGGGCCGCACGCAGCACATCAATTACTTCTCGATCGGCGGCGCCCATGTGGGCCAGCACCGCAAGGATGCGACCAAGGTCGAGGAAATCGAAGCGCTGCTGGTCGACCTGCCCGGCTACGGCTACGCGGAAGTGTCCGGCTCGGCCAAGCTGCACTGGCAAAAGCTGCTGGGCGACTATGTGCAGCGCCGCGAACAGCTGGCCGCGCTGGTGCTGATCATGGATTCGCGCCGCCCGTTCACCGACCTGGACGTGCAGATGCTGGAATGGTTCGCGCCCACCGGCAAGCCGATCCACTGCATCCTGACCAAGGCCGATAAGCTCAACCGCAACGAATCGACCAACGCGCTGCGCAAGGCCCGCGCCATGCTCGACAGTTACGTCGACGAGGATGGCGAAGGCTTCCCCTTCACCGTGCAACTGTTCTCGGCCCTGAAGCGCATCGGCATCGAGGAAGCCAACGACAAGATCATCGACCTGCTGGGCCTCACGCCCAGCCCGCTCGATCCCAATGCCACCCTGGTCGACCCGGTCGACAGCGACGACTAACCCGCTTCGAAGGACGCTGACAGATGAGCCACCACCTCTATCCGGCCGTGCGCATGCGGCGCATGCGGCGCGATCCGTTTTCGCGCGCGCTGATGCGCGAGAACACCATCACCGCATCCGACCTGATCTATCCGGTGTTCATTCTCGACGGCGTCAACCAGCGCCAGAGCGTGGCCTCGATGCCTGGCGTGGAACGGGTCTCGGTCGACCTGCTGCTGGGAGTGGCGGACAATTGCGTCAAGCTGGGCATTCCGGTGATGGCGCTGTTCCCGGTCATCGATGCCTCGCTCAAGACCCCGGACGGGATCGAGGCGACCAACCCGAACGGGCTGGTGCCGCGCGCCGTGCGTGCCCTCAAGGGCCGTTTTCCGGAACTGGGCGTGCTCACCGACGTGGCGCTGGACCCGTTCACCAGCCACGGCCAGGATGGCCTCATCGACGAGAACGGCTATGTGCTCAACGATGAAACCATCGCCATGCTGATCCGCCAGTCGCTGTGCCAGGCCG